>DATEBN010000084.1:0-2577 GCA_035287785.1 Candidatus Babeliales bacterium | reverse complement strand
AATAATCGCCACCACTGGCATTTGCTGGGCCCCCGCCAAAATAATATCGGCAATATCCCGTTTAATAAACATGTTTAAAATATCCCCCTGAAAATTAATACTTTATGTAAATTAATACATACATTATATAATTTTCATAGAACTTAGCTAGATATTTACATAAAAAGTCAGGCTAAGCTGCTTCGGGCATAAAGATTTTGCTAAATTCTACTGCTATTTTTTGGAGTCGCTGATACTGTTCAGTAGAAATTTTAGGGGTTGCTTGCAGTTCATGATACAATTCAGCATGCACCGAAGAAGTATAACTAATAAATTGATCTACAAACGCTTTTACGCGCGCAACCGCAATCTGATCTAAGAAATTAGCCTGATAAGCGAATAAAATTAAAACTTCGTCAACTGGACTATAGGGCTGATGTTGTGACTGTTTTAGTAGTTCAACTGCGATCGCACCACGGGCTAATCTGCGCTGTGAAAGCTCATCTAACTCGGTTCCAAATTGGGCAAAGCTTAATAACTCATGATATTGGGCTAATTCTAATCTTAAAGCTTTGGTCATTTGACGCATGGCGCCCGTCTGCGCCGCGCCACCGACGCGTGATACTGATAGCTCAATATTGACCGCTGGTCGTACACCCTGATTAAATAATTTTGTATCTAAGAAAATTTGACCGTCGGTAATCGAAATTAAATTAGTGGGTATATAAGCAGTTAAGTCACCACCCTGAATTTGGATAATTGGCAGGGCTGTAATAGAACCACCAGACAATAATTTACCGGCCCGCTCTAATAACCTAGAATGCAAATAAAACACATCGCCGGGATAAGCTTCACGACCGGGTGATCGGCGCAACAATAGCGACATTTCGCGGTAGGCAATCGCATGATTTGTTAAATCGTCGTAAACGATCATCACATTCTGGCCCTGTGATCTAAAATATTCGGCGATTGTACAACCAACATAGGGCGCTAAATATTGATGCATCACCGGCGAGCTAGAACCAGCCGCCACGATTACGGTATATGCTAAAGCACCTGTCGATTCTAATAATTTTATAATGCGGGCTAACTTAGCTTGCTGTTGCCCAATCGATACATAAATACAGATCACTGATTTGTTTTTTTGATTTAAAATCGCATCGATCACCAAAGCTGTTTTACCAGTGCCCCGATTGCCAATAATTAATTCGCGCTGTCCAAGTCCCACTGGCACTAAAGCATCAACTGCCAAAATACCTGTTTCTAGTGGTTGATTAACTGGACTACGTTCAATCACGCCCGGTATTTCAGCTTCGATTGGCTGATATGCAGCAACAACTAGATCCCCTAAAGCATCTTGTGGGTGACCCAACACATCGAGTACTCGTCCCAATAATCCCGGCCCAACTGGTGTAGTAAACTGCTTGCCAGTGCGTCTAGCAACTTCTTGTTCTTTAATAGCAATATGATTATGTAATAAAAAAATCGCGGCAATACCACTGTTTAAATCTAAAATAATGCCCTGATTGCCACCTTCAAATTCGATTAGCTCCTGATAAACTGCTTGATTTAAACCCCGGACGATACAAACATTATCACTGACCTGCAGTACTACACCAACTTCATCTAATTGTGTGGCCGTTTTATCACCCTGCAAAAATTTTGCATAGAGTGAAACCAAATCCGTACTCTTGATTTCCATGTTTGTTTTAGCCCTTAATTAATTTAAATATTTATCAGTTAACTCAAGCGTAAAGCTGATTCCAGTTTCTGCACCCGCCCAAGCACTGAGCCATCCCAGAAGAATAATTGATTAACCGCCTGGACGCCAGCAATTAAGCTAGTATCCAATTGTAATTCGCAAGTTATTGTCGCTGGATATCCCAATAATTGCGAAACTGAATTAGTTAAATAAGCTTCAATATTTTTCAATTGCGCCGTAGATAGTTGTGCGACACTCTTAATCACAAAAAAATAATTTTTGGTTAAGATCTGATAATTAATCATGATTTCGTCTAAAATTTTAGCCAATAGCAATACTACTTTATGTTGCACCAGTAAATCTAAAAATCTAGTAAAACTAGCTGGCAAACTAAATTCGGCTACTAATATTTGCGTAAAATTATGGGACTGTGCTGATTTAGCACCTAAAAAATTAGCTAATAAATACAAAGCTTTTTGCCCAGCAATAAATTGCTGTAATTTTTGTAAATTAGCCAAATCAGTACTATTTAATTCTGCTTTAAAACAGGCGAGATAAGCTTGTGCATATTTTTGCGCTAATAAAACTTGCGTGCTACGCATAGATCTCACTCACAAATTAATATATTTTAACCAAAACTACTTGCTAACTAACTTATTTAGTAAATCTGCTTGATACTGATCAACTTGTTTACGGTCCTGAAAATAAGCTTTCAAATCTGTCAAACTGTTTTTAATAATGAGCTTAGTTAATTTTTTTTGCAATCTATGCGTGACTAACATCTGACTTTGCTCTCTGCGCTTAGTGCTTAAGTCTGCCAAAATCTGAGCTTGCTCAGCCTGTCGCAAAGCTTGCTGATCTAAACAGACCTGCTGCCACAACTGCACTTGCTTTAA
>DATEBN010000083.1:0-5058 GCA_035287785.1 Candidatus Babeliales bacterium | reverse complement strand
AGGTATGGCGCGGGCGTTAGTTAAATTTGACGCCGAACTTAAGCCAATTTTAAAACCGTTTGGTTTACTGACCGTTGATTCACGCATTAAAGAGCGTAAGAAACCAGGTCAAAAAGCGGCGCGTCGCAAATTCCAGTTTGTGAAACGTTAATCACAGCTGTAAATTAAGTAGTAAATACAGAAGGGTATGTACCGAAAAGTACATACCCTTTTTGCTGGCGTAGTTTTATGCCTAGATACGGACAAATAACTTATTCTTGTGCAGCTAATTCTTGGTGACTAAAGTTCGCGTAACAGTTGGGGGGGGTATTATGAGACAAAAGAAATACGAGCATTAGGCCGACGCCATAACCTAAGACAGCTAAAACTCGTTTACGATAATTATTTGAGCGTTTCATAAGATATTAAACGCACTCCTTCAGCACGCTTGACAGACTGACCTGCAATCTTGATACACTGCAGATAATTATTTCAGAACCGGTAAAATTGTCAATTAAATGGCTATAATAGGGGATAAAGTGCTGAATTTTAGAGCTAAAGACGGGAAATTTAAACTTTTCTTCTTATTAGAAATTATATTTTTCGGTATAGTCTATATTTTTGGTGGGCAGGGCTTACAGAGTATCTATTATATGTCACAGCATAATCGCCAATTACAGCAAGATATTGTAAATTTACAGCACATGGTGACAGAGCTAGAACAACAGTTACAACATTGGCGGACCGATGATTTCTATAAAGAGCAATTAGCACGTGAACAGTTGCAAATGGCTCGGCCACAAGAACAGATTTATTATCTAGTTTAATTTTTGTTTAATTTGGGAGTAAAATTTTTCATGTCTAAATATATTTTACCACCGTTGCCCTATAGTTTTGGAGCGTTAGAACCCTATGTTGATGCGCTGACTATGGAAATTCATCATGATCGCCACCATCAAGCTTATATCGATAATTTAAATGCGGCGATCGAAAAATATCCAGAGCTAGCTAAAATTCCCTTAGATAAATTATTGATAGATTTAGAATTTGTGCCAGCAGAGATTAGAACTACGATTAGAAATCATGGTGGCGGGACCTATAATCATAATTTTTTCTGGCAAATCATGAGTCCCAAAGGCGGCGGTGTGCCCAATGGACCATTAGTAGATTTAATTAAACAAAGATTTGATAATTTTGAAACTTTTCAAAATCAGTTTAATCATACGGCTAAGTCAGTTTTTGGCAGTGGTTGGGCTTGGTTAGTTGTAGATGCCCAAGGTGAATTGCAGATTATGCCTACGCTAAATCAAGATACGCCAATTATGTTTAATGCGCGCCCTGTACTTGGTTTAGACGTGTGGGAACATGCCTATTATTTAAAATACCAAAACCGTCGCCCAGATTATATCAGTGCGTGGTGGCAGATAGTTAACTGGGAGCAGGCGACCGAAAATTATTTAACTATTAAGGGTTAAAAATATTAAATCTAAATCCAGCTTTTTACCCAAGCGGTAATATAGGGCGCGACATATGGACCAACTAAGGTGCCCACGGTGGCAATGGTGCCGATAATTTTGGCATCCCGTACACCGCGTCTGGTAGTATTGCGTTCTTCCGTGGCCACGCGATTTTGCTCGGCTTGATTGCGTAAAAATTCGCTATTTTGTTCGGTATAAGTTTTTAAACTAGCAGCTAAAGCTAATACTAATGGGTCGTGTCCGTGTGTCCCAGCATACGTTCGATCGATAGTTGTTGAGCTGGTAGTAACTACAGTACTTTTTGGAGCACCCACTGGTATTACTGTGTCACTTGTGAGAGCAAGTCTAGAATCTGTACGAGTAAGTTTAGGAGCAGTGTGTGTAGCTCGTATAGACTTAGATTCAGCGGGGTTAGTATCGCCCATTTCTAAGATAAAGCTATCTGCCTGAGCAGATAAATCAATCGGTTCTGGCACTAGCATAACTTTAACAGAGCGATGCACGCCTGGAGTCAGTCTGGCTTGCGTAGATTCAGCTAATTCACGCAGGTCACTAAAAGAGCTAGCGCGGCGTGGCCGACCAGCTAGAGCAGTGTTGTTCCACTCGACTACGGTTGCGCGATCTGGTGTGATGGTTGTTTTCTGTCTACGCTTAAACTGTAAAGCTGGCAATTCAAAAGCAACAGCTCTAGTTAAGCTGTTTGATTTTTTGGATTTACTAGTTTCCCCCGTGTTACTACTGCCACCAATCCGATCAACACTAGTAACGGTTGGGTCTGCGGCAGTTGCCACCGGGTTAACTGTGCGGTTTATACTTGGGCTGCTAGCACCGGCGTGGTCTGGCGCTTCGCAACTTTTAAGCGCTGGAACAAAACTTGGGGTTACTAGTAAAACAAGATATTTAATAGATTTTTTCATTGGTTCCCCTTAAACTAATTTAAAAATTGTCTCAATAATTTAAATAGCTTGGACTACGCAATGGCTGATATCAAAGATCAAAATAGTATGCCGAATCAAGCGGCTGATAATCAAGAGCTTAATCATCAAGAGCAATATCTAGTACGTATTAACAAACTAATGCCAATGGCAGCAGCTGGTTTAACACCTTGGCCGGCCTTTGAGTCAGCAGAGCATACTACTGTGCAAGTTATGCAGGAATTTCAAGAAGATCAACCAAGACCATATCAGTTAACTGGCCGAATTGTTAGTTTACGTTTACACGGCCAAACTGCTTTTGCAAACTTACAAGATCGTACTGGCAAGTTACAGATTTATTTACGGGCCGATATTTTAGGTGTTGAGCAGTTTGCTCATTTAGCGCAGTTTCTGGATTTGGGTGATTGGGTGTTTGTGACTGGTACTAGTTTTAAAACTAAGACTGGTGAAATAACTTTAAAAATTTCGGCCCTAAAAATTATCAGTAAATGCTTACGTCCATTGCCCGAAAAATTTCATGGTTTAACTGACGTCGAAGTACGCTATCGCCAGAGGTATTTAGATTTAATTAGTAATCCTGAGAGCGCGCAAAAATTTAAACAGCGCTCACAAATTATTACTTTAATTCGCAAATTTTTAATCGACCGGGAGTTTATCGAAGTCGAAACACCGATGTTACACCCGATTCCGGGTGGTGCAGCAGCTAAGCCCTTTGTGACCTACCATAATGCGCTGGATGCAGAACTATATCTCAGAATTGCACCAGAATTATATTTGAAACGTTTGATTGTAGGTGGGCTCGATCGCGTTTTTGAAATTAACCGTAATTTTCGGAACGAGGGTCTATCAACTCGCCATAACCCCGAATTTACCATGTTAGAGTTTTACTTAGCACATCATGATTATATTTATATTATGGGATTTGTAGAGCAGTTAATTAGTAGTTTGGCGCGTGAACTTTACGGTACTGAAACGGTCCAGTTTGGCGATCACCAAATTAATCTTAGTGCGCCGTTTGAGCGGATTAGTGTACGTGATTCGGTGCTGAAATATGGTGGTGTAACTGCTGCTGAATTAACACCGGAAAATATCGATCAAACGCTTCAAAAATATAAAATCAAAGATACTCCAGCAGAATCTTTAAGTGCAAAAATCTATTTATTATTTGAGACTCTGGTTGAGCACAAATTAATTCAGCCTACTTTTATTATTGATTATCCATTAGAAATTTCGCCGTTAGCCAAAGCTAGTGCGCAGGACCCAGAAATTGCGGCGCGCTATGAGTTGTTTATCGGTGGCATGGAAATCTCAAACGCTTTTAACGAATTAAATGACCCGCTCGATCAAGCTGCTAGATTTAAAAAACAAGCTAGCGAACATGCTTCTGGTAATCCTGAAGCGCACATGTACGATGCTGATTTTATTTTAGCTTTAGAGTATGGTTTGCCGCCTACAGTTGGGGTTGGTATCGGGATCGATCGTTTAGTTATGATTTTAACTAATACTAAGTCGATTCGTGATGTAATTTTATTTCCGACACTTAAGAAAAAATAAAATTTAATTAAAAAATTAACAGCATGATAATCAGAAATTAGGAGAGCTATTATCGTGTGTAATTTAATAAATTTAAAATTAGTAAGCTTTAGTTTTATATTGCTGTGCTTAGCAATTAGTAATTTTATGCATGCTTTTCATACTACTATACATGGAGTTAGTGCTGAAGTAGCGGCAGATCAAGCGTTTTTGAGTGAACTGACTGATGACTCGGTCATGTTAAGAAAGGTACGTATTCAAGCTGAAGATTATAGTATGGCAGTAGCTAAAGCCACGCATGCTGCTAATGCGGAAACTTATAGGGCGTATGAAAGTGCCTTAAATTCACAAGAGCAATTTTATTTCAGAGTGCTTGATCGTGTGCGTGCAGAATTAGCGGCAGTTAAAAAACAATTAGTTACTGAAAGAATACGTGCTGAAATGGCTGAGCGTGAGTTAGTCGAGTTACGCACTAGGATACCTACCTCTGCTAGTACGCCAATGCTAAGTGGTAAGCCGCCGTTGGCTCCTGGTACCCCTATTAGAAGAAGAACTGGCTCGGGCGGGTCTGGCATAAGTGTAGTTGAGTGACTTTAAGTTGCGATATATTGTTTAAATTTTTTTGATTACACTAGCAGAGATTAAAATTTTAACTCAACTAAATTTATTAAAACTTTGCGGGGCGAATTTAAATGCAACCAGTGCGGATCCAGGGTCATAAATATCTTTGGCAATTACCACAAACTGATCAAAAATTAGTTTTAGATTGTGCGCAAAATTTTAATCTCGCTTTTCCGATTGCCCAAACTCTAATCTCCCGAGGTTTTCAAGATTTAGCCCAAATTCGTGATTTTTTATTTAGCTCTTTTGAAAAAGATGTGCCACATGCTTCGGGTATGAAAGATGCTGATCGAGCAGTCGACCGTTTAATGTTGGCCGTTAAAAATGGTGAAAAAATTTTAATTGCGGGTGACTATGATGTCGATGGAATTACTTCTTCAGCTTTAATTATGTATTGCATGAATAAGCTGGATGCTAAGGTAAATTTCTTTTTACCCAATCGGGTACGTGACGGCTATGGTCTATCTGTGAAAACGGTCGAACGGGCAGCTAAAAGTGGCTATAGTGTAATT
>DATEBN010000082.1:0-11262 GCA_035287785.1 Candidatus Babeliales bacterium | reverse complement strand
TCTGATACTCATGTGTCAGCGCAAAATCTCCAGCAGTTTTACTGAAATTTAGACCCAGCAAAATAATCGGCTTATTTTGATCAACAAACGGCTCATAATAACGCTTATCGATAATTTGTTTTAAGGCAATTTGCGCTGATTCGTTAAACTTAATTTCAACGATATATAATACTTTGGGTAAATCCATAACCATATCTATACTGCCATGACTGGTAGCATATTCAGATTGTGACTTAATATTGGCTGTAGTGCAGATCATTTGAAATAAACTGTGATAAAAACTTTCTAATTTCACATGTAAAGGATACGGTACTTTAGAGTATAAAATGCGTAATAGCATCATGGCATCATCAATATCACTATTGTTCCAAGCTGTCCAAAGTTGTGCAGTAGTACAGGTAATGTCATTTGCATTTGTAAGAGCTATCAATAAATAGCTTTGCATGGCTTTGCGTATTTCATGATTAGGATAACCTAAGTGATACACCTTGTGCTCTGTATCATACTTGGTAATTGTAAGATATCCAGCTTGAAACATGAGGGTTGGCAGCGTAATATCTTCAATATTAAAAGCAAGCAATTTGGTTTTGGTTAGTACGAATTCTTCTGGATCAAATAGTTGGTATCCTAAGTCTTGATATTGTTTCTTTAGTTTATCTATTAAAAAGGCAGGTCCACCAGATTGGATCCAAAAATTTTGCAACTGATTTTCTGCAATAACGTTGTTAAGTGCAAATGGATTATAAATCATAGTATTGGCTGCGCTAAAATTGTAGCCTTTATACCAAAATTTAAGTCGTTCTCGTATTATTTCTGATTCAGTATTATTTTCTTGAGCCCACTCATTTAGGTATGAAGAAAAATATATATCAATTTCTGTATCGGTATAGCCACAAATGGCATCATATTGCGAATCTAAAGTTAATATCTGTAAGTCATTGAGATCAGATAATAAATCTTTTTTATGGAATGAGACTATGCCTGTTATAAAAACAAAGTTAATTAAAGTTCCTAAGCTTTTGATGGTTCTAAAAATAGATTTCAATATATTACTTTTTTTTATAGCTCGCTGGGGATGACTTATAGAATGCAAAATAGGACTATCGTACTCGTCAATTAAAATTGCTACGCGGCCAAATTTTTCATGTAAAGCCTGTGCAACCTGTTGTAATGCGATTGATGAATCAGAAGAATCAACGATAATTTCTAATTTATATTTATTGATTATTGTGGTTAAAGTTTCGCTAATTTCAAGATTAAAATTAACAGCGTTTTGAAGTTCTAGCATTGAAAAATCAAGTTTAATCACGCCATGTGGCTGCCAATCATAATCGCTATTACCTAACGCTAGACCGTCAAATAACGCTTTGTTACCAATTAAAGCTTCATAAAGTGTCGACACTAGCAGCGATTTTCCAAAACGGCGCGGTCTGGCCAAAAAGTAATATTGACCGCCAGAAGTTAACATTTGATAAACATAGCTAGTTTTATCGACATACAAATAATTTGCAGTACGTAAAAAATAAAAATCACTCTGGGAAACTGGTAATTTTTGTAGCATAGATTTTAAATCTCTAAATTTTTATAATCTAAGTTTTTATATTTTTTAGATTACCAGAATTTTAATAAATATGATTATATATCGAATTATGAAATTAGAATCACTTTGTATAATTCATTACATCGAGCATTTGCTGAGCTTGTTGAACATGGCGAGCATTGTCAGAGTGTTCTATGATTTCTTGTATGCGTTTACGGAACTTGTCATCAGCAACTTTAGCTGCCAATCGATAATATTCACGATATTCTCGGCGTGAATCGCGTTGTAAAGCTGCAATTAAAAAATCTTGAATCTGTTCAATCTGCTTATATGTTAATGGAGCTTGCTTGAGCAAATGCGCAATGCTCTGTTTTATATAACCCGATCTGAAAAAATATGGATCGGCATTGAGGTATATAATAGCTGTTGTAATAGTTTCTGGATCATGCTCTTTGAGCAAAGCTAAACCGCGCTCTACTCCACCCCGAGGAAACGCATGATTATCCCATGCTTCATGAAATGCTGCGCATGCTTCTTGCCAGGCCTGTGGATTTTCTGTTCTTTTTTTAACAGTTCTACGAATAGCGTCATGAAGTTGATTCAAAGTTTGTGCATTCTGCAGAATAATGCTCGTGAGGTTGTTAAATAGAGCTTTTTTCGATGGCTTATTTTTCATACGTTATTCTCCTATGCTTGTTCGGCTGCTCTATAATTTTGGGGTGTTTAGGCTGGCAGCAACTGCTCCAATAATTCGCGATAAAATTTATAAATCTTTGCACCGTTGTTTTTCCAGAGATCATTTTTTTTAATCGTAAATCCAATGGTTAATAGGGCTTTGTTTAAACGTAATAGTGACATAATTTTACTATATTCCGGCACTGGCCTAATGCTAGAGTAACCCGCTAAAAAAGCTGGTTTACTTTGTGAATCAGTAGTCCACAGATCTTCTAATAAACAAAAATCTTCTTCGGCAAAGCCCGCTCGAGCAGATGACCAATCAACAATTCCTGTGACTTGATGATTAGCAATTAAAATATTACCAGGTCTAAAATCACGATGCGTAATACACGGGCCATCGACTGATAATAATAAATCTAAATTTTGTGTGTGATAGTCACGACATTGTGCTAGTAATTGATCTGGTAGATGGCCTGTGCATTCGATTAAGCTATCTGCAAATTTTTGCTCAAATTCAATTCTGGGATCAGAAGTTAAATGTGCTGGATCGATTAGATCGCCAAAACCAGTTACACGATTTAAGTGGATTTGTGCTAGTAACGCACCAAGCTCGTAAGCTAATTTGTCTGACAGTTCAGTGGGTTTAAGTAGGTTGCCTGGAATATATTCCATTAAAATTGCACCGTTAATCTCAGCTGTCGGTGGTACTAGTTGTACGATTTTTGGTACTGGTAATTGATTGGCAAAATGGGTTAAGCAGTACAGTTCGCGCCAGTAGTGCTGTGGCTTATTAGTACAAATTTTTAAGATTAATTTAGTGTTATCAGGCAGAGTTACATTATAAACCAGCGCTACCATGGCATCATCATGTGTGATTAGTTCGAATTTGGCAGTCGGTAAATTCAGCAATCTTTGGTATGAATCGATTACATTATTTGACAAAAGCTTGCTCCAAGATCTCAACTAACTTGCGCCGTTGCTCAGGGGTTCTTTGTTTAGTGATTTTGGCTAAATCTAAAGGTGTTTGTCCATTATTATCTGCTAAATCTAAACGTGCGCCATGTTTTAAAAGTATGGCCATGCAAGCATCGAATGTTGCGCAATAAAGTCCCTTTATTAAATAGTGTAGAGCTGTTTCACCAGCAGAATTAACATGATTTATATCAGCGCCATGGGCAATTAGGGTTTCTACTATTGCTGGCTCAGTACCAACAATATTTTTGATAAGTAATGTATTCCCCTGTGAATCAACAACATCCACTAGCGTTCCGTGTTCTAGTAAAAATAAAAGTGCTACTAGTGCTTTGTTTTCTGCGTTTTGCTCTAAGTTTTGTATATTATTAGTATTGTCTTCGGTTTGATCATCTTCTTCAGTTTCGACCAATCTATACCACGCTTCGTCTCGACAAAACAATTCATGTAAATCTAGCAACGTGCCACTAATATAGTGTATAGGAAGTGCGCCGTCGTTATCAGGAATGTTAATATTGGCTCCGGCTGCAGTTAGTAATCTCAAACCGTCTACAAAACTACTTTGTGCTGCTAAATGCGCCGGTGTTAGGCCGTCTTTATTTTGGGCCGATAGATCTGCGCCAGCTTTAATTAATAGTTCCATGACGCCTGTTGCCTGTCGATAAACTGCGCGGTGCAACGGCGTACAGCCTAACTTATCTTTGATATCCACTGTGGCACCAGCTCCAATTAATGCTGCAGCTAACTCTACGTTATTTAAAGCTGCGGCGTAGTGCAGTAAAGCTTGGTCATAATCACGTGATATTTCGCCTGGAATTAGTTGATTTATTTGATCTTTAAACTGTGTACAGAGTTTACTATAGTCAGCTTTATTATCGGCTTGGCGAATCGCTTTTAGGAAATTGTGCATAGCTTAGCTCTTTCCATGCTTGATTTTAATTTTCATAAATAATTAGCAGTATACTCTTAGAATTATGTGCGCGCTAATGGTAAGCCAGTATACGATTTGCATATTGCTGATAGCGCTGTTAAAATAAATTTTGTCTGCTAAATTTAATATTTAATTATTATAAGTGGAGAATCCATGAAATTCTTGAATCGATATTTTTTAATAATCACAGTGCTTAGCATAGTCTCGATTAGTGGTATTAGGGCTGCTGATCAGATTACAGCTCCCGTAAATATTACAGTACCTGATGCTGCGAGTAAACCTGAAGTAACAGATGCTGTTGCTGCAGTATCTGGCACAACTCCGGCAACTATTACAATTACCATTCAGTCAATGGTACAAAAAGCTCCATCAGCGCCAGTAGTGGCGCTAAAAAAAATTGCGTTTATACGGATTGATGGTGAGATTAGAAATCTGGCACCTAAAGCAGAGTGGCTGTATAAGCTAGGTATGAAAGATGATGTACTGGGTGTGGTGATCTGTATTAATTCGGGTGGTGGTCAAGCTGGTGCGGCTGAGTTGGTCCAAAAAGCGATCGATTTTGTAAAAGCTAAAAATAAGCCGGTTTTTATTTGTGTTGAAGATGTGGCGGCTTCGGGTGCTTATATGATCGCTTGCGCTGGCTCTAAGATTTATGCCGGTACTTTTAGTGAAGTAGGTAGTATTGGCGTGGCCTATCAGGGCGAAAATCCGGAAGATGCCCGTAAACTAGTAAACAGTTTAGCTGTTGGTAAACATAAGCGTTATACCTATACTCCAGAAGGTGAACTAACCGAGGAGTCTAAAAAAATAGTGATAGATGGCCTTAGAAAAGTATATTTGAAATTCAGAGCTGATGTTTCTAAACGGCGCAATATCGCGCTGGAAAAAATCGATAGCATGGAAGCGGATACTTTTTCTGGATCTGAGGCGTTAGAACTAGGCTTAATCGATGCGATTGGCTCGTTAGATGAAGCTGTGCTTGATTTAAAGGGAGTTATTAACAAAACGCGTGGCGATCAAGATAAAAATCAGCTCTTAATGCTAGTGGATGAAGCAGATAAAGAGCTGTTGAAAATCTAAAACAGCCCCCTCTTTTAATGAGTAGCTTATAAAAACAACCGTCTCTTTTGTTGACTTAGCCTTAAATTTAAGTTTATAGCTGTCGATAAAATCAATAATTAATACAGGTCTGTCAAGTAAACCAGAGGTAAGCATTAAAGATCATACTGGCAATTCAGTGCAGTATAAGCTAATATCATACTCTATATTATTTAAGGTCGGAGTTGTTATGGATCTTAAAATAATTTTGGTTTTTAGTTCTTATTTTTAATTTTTAATTATGGACAATTAATATGTTTACAACCAGATTTTACTTAACTCTTATTTTCAGCTTAGTTTTAACTGCTAAAAATTGTGCTATGCATGACCATTTAGAGGGAGATGGTACAATGTTAGAATTCAATGGCGACATTAAATGTTTTATACGGACTAAAACATTATCTGATTGGTTAGAAAAACAGCGTGTCTTTAGTGGCCGTCCTGATGTACAGGTATATGCTTTACCAGAAGATATAAAGTCCAGCAGAGTTCCTTTGTGTGACGCAAGAGGTAATACGCAGTTCGTTAGAGTTTGTAAAGCGACGGATGATATTTATGTCAGATTTAAGTCGGGTATTTCTGAGCCTGTGCAAACTGCCGTATTAAATATTTTTAATTTACGCGTAAATGAAATTATTAATGTTCGTGGGCTGAGCTATGCTAAAACTAGTTGTAATAGCGCTGGCACCGATTCGGTACGGTTAGCAGCTGAGTTACAAGAGCAGTCAGAAATTGCTTTTGCGGAACCAGATTTTAGGGGTGCTTCAGGCTCATAACAAAAAATTATAATTTTGGATGATTAGGACTGTAAATTTATTTTTGGTATTAGTTCTAACTTTTGCTACTATAAATAACTAAATTACAATTTTGTAAGATTTACAGGAGCCCAGTTAATGTTAAGCAATCCAAAAAATATAGTTAAAAATCTAAAATTAATTTTAATAACCACAGTGTTAATTATTAATTATAATCTTTTGGCGCAGGTGCAGAATACACCCAAAATAGCGCTAATATTTGGTATCACTGGTCAAGACGGTTCATATCTGGCGGAATTTTTATTAGCTAAAAACTATATTGTACATGGAGTTAAACGGCGCTCTTCATCGTTTAATGACGAGCGTATTAAGCATCTATATCAGGATCCGCACGTGCAAGATCGTAAATTTGTTTTGCACTATGGTGACTTAACAGATTCTTGCTCTGTAAACGCTTTAATTAATAAAATCCAGCCAGATGAAATTTATAACTTAGGTGCGCAGAGCCATGTGAAAGTTTCTTTTGAAGTGCCTGAGTTTAGTGCCAATGTCGATGGCCTGGGGACGCTCAGAGTTTTAGATGCGATTCGCAACAAACAGTTTAGTAAGCCCGTAAAGTTCTATCAGGCGTCTACTAGCGAGATGTTTGGTAAAGTGCAGGCCATTCCACAAAGCGAGACTACGCCATTTTATCCGAGATCTCCCTATGGCGCTGCTAAAGTGCTTTCTTATTGGTGTACAGTAAACTATCGCGAAGCTTATGGTTTGTTTGCTTGTAACGGGATTTTATTTAATCACGAATCACCTAGACGGGGTAAAACTTTTGTGACGCGCAAAATTACGACAGCGATTGCCAGAATCTATCATGGTTCACCAGAAATTATTTATTTAGGTAATTTAAATGCTAAGCGTGACTGGGGTTATGCACCAGATTATGTCGAGGCGATGTGGTTAATGTTGCAACAGGAAAAACCAGAAGATTTTGTAATTGCGACTGGCGAAACGCATACGGTCCGTGAATTTATCGAGCTAGCTTTTAAAGAGGTTAATATCGAGATTGTTTGGTCAGGCACAGGGATTGATGAGATTGGTTGTGATAAACAAACTGGTCGAATTTTAGTTAAAATTGATCCAGCTTATTTTAGACCCACGGAAGTAGATTTATTACTGGGTGACCCAACTAAAGCCAAACAAAAATTGGGCTGGACAGCTAAATGTAAGTTTACTGAATTAACCAAAATTATGATACAAGCTGATCTGGCTAATACAGCGATTAAAAAAAGCTTAAAGAGGCAAATACAAAAAGCTATCTAGATTTGTAGTGCTCTTGAATAATTAAATTTAGACCTGTATCTAGGTTTATGGCTGGTTGCCAACCTAAAGCTGTGATTTTCTTAATATCTAATAATTTTTGGGGTGTACCATCAGGAAAATCGGGATTAAACTTAATCTCACCGGCATAATTTAAAATAGCTTTGATTTTATGCGCGAGCTCTTTAATCGAAAGATCTTGACCTGAGCCAATATTAATGCTTTGGTTGGCGGTATAATTTTGCATCAAAAAAATACAAGCTAAAGCTAAGTCCTCAGCATGTAAGAATTCGCGCCGCGCATTGCCAGTGCCAAGCAAAGTAACGACTGGAGCTCTTGTTTGTTTAGCTTGATAGATTTTTTGAATTAACGCTGTGACTACATGCGAGGTTGCTAAATCCCAATTATCACCAGGCCCATAGAGATTACAGGGCATGCAAGTAATAAACTTAGTTTGGTTTGGATATTGTTTATTAAAAGCTTCACATAGTTTAATTCCAGCAATCTTGGCAATGGCATAATACTCATTAGTTGGTTCTAATAAGCCAGTCAGTAAACAATCTTCAGACATCGGCTGTGGTGCAAATTTAGGGTAAATACAAGACGAACCTAAAAAGAGTAACTTCTTAGCTTTATATTTGAATGCTGCTTGAATTACATTTAGTTCGATGGCTAAGTTGTCGTAGATAAATTCTGCTGGATAAGCCAAATTAGCTTTAATTCCCCCGACTTTAGCAGCTGCGAGGAAAACATATTCTGGTTTTTCTCGCGCAAAAAATGCTTCTACCTGTTCTTGTCTACGCAGATCAATTTCTTTGGATGAGCGCGTGATTAAATTAGTATAGCCCTGCGCTTTCAGAGCGCGCACAATAGCGCTACCAGCTAAACCATTGTGCCCAGCCACATAAATTTTACTTTGCTGTGTAAAATTGGCCAAAACTGGTATCGATATGCAATAAGTTGGTGCCAAAATCAAAATTAAAACAGTTTTTTTAAGCATCTATCTACCCCAATTATTAAATACAAAATTTCACAATTTGATATCTTTGTCTATCTTAGAGGACGTAGGCTGTGTATGCGAGCTTCTTAAATAGTGGGACCAGCTGAATAATAATTAAATTAACCATAAATTTTTAAAAACAGCTAAAATGTAATAAAATACGGGCTTTTTATTGAAAACCTGTTATATTTATCATGTTATTGTTTTAAAAAATGGGGTTGATATCATTAAGGTTTTAAGTTTAAATTTAGCTAATCCCTTCTGAAAATTAACCATTATATACTGAATATGCCGGGTTTTCCAGATACAATCATTTGGGGGTGTCCGGGGGAAATCCGAAAGAGTTTATGAGTTTTAAAGATTTTAATTTTTCCAAAGAGTTGGAACTGCAAATTGAGGCCCAAGGGTTTACTAACCCGACGCCCATCCAAAAAGAAGCGATTCCAGTAGTCCTATCTGGCCGTGACGTGATGGGCTTAGCCCAGACCGGTACCGGTAAGACGGCCGCGTTCGTTTTGCCATTACTACAGAAAGTAATCACTGGTGCCAGGGGTAAAGTCCAGGCGATCGTGATTGCGCCAACCAGAGAGCTAGCGGAGCAGATTAATGCTGATATTCGTGTTCTAGGTAAAAAAACTAATATTCGTAGTGTGACGATCTATGGTGGAGTCAGTAATTTTAAGCAAGTAATGGCCTTAAAGCGGGGTGTCGATATTATCGTAGCCTGCCCAGGTAGATTATTAGACCATATGGGTCAAAAATCAGTTGATTTATCAGGTGTTAAGTTTTTAGTGCTAGATGAAGCTGATCAAATGATGGATATGGGATTCTTGCCAACCATCAAAAAAATTATCAAAAATATGCCAGCTGGTCGTCAAACCTTAATGTTCTCAGCTACTATGCCAGAGCAAATTAAGGGCTTAGCGGACGAAATTTTATCTAATCCAGTCCAGGTTAGGGTAGCTTATACTGAGCCATTAAATAATATTGAGCACTTATTATTTAGAGTAGACCAAGCTAATAAAAGCATTATGTTACTTGAAGTGCTCAAAACGATTGCCGCCGGGTCAATTATTATTTTCACTCGGACTAAAGATCGTTCTGAGAAGCTAGGCAAAATTTTACAGCGTCATGGTCACGATGCGGTCTCTTTCCAGGGTAACTTGTCGCAAGCACGTCGTCGGGCAATTTTAGATGGCTTCAGAAATAATGACTTCCAAATCTTAGTGGCGACTGATATCGCCGCTCGTGGGATCGACGTTTCGTTAGTATCGCACGTAATTAACTACGATTTGCCAGATACATTAGAAGCTTATACGCATCGCATCGGACGGACCGGTCGTGCTTCTAGATCAGGTGATGCCTTTAGTTTTGTTACCAAGGGCGACTTTGGATACATTCGAGCTTTAGAACGGAAGCTGGATAAAAAATTAGCTTATAGTAAATTAGAGATCACAGCGGCTAATTTGGCTGAATATAAACAGTCTGAATTAGTTGATGCTGGTAAGGAAAAGGTTGATTTTGAGCGCAGTGGCAGCGATAGATCCCGTTTTAGCAAGCGACCGATGGTTGGGGGACACGCCCACAGTAAAGATCGGTTCCGTAAGTTTAAACGGAATGATAAGTCTGGTTCAGGTGAATCATTTAGTCGCGGACCACGTAGGCCTGGATCATGGCAAAGAAAAGAAGCCAAGTAAGCTGGTGTTAGTTTCTTTGTTAATATTTAGTTTAATTATATGATACCGGGGCTTAAAATTAGTAATATTTGGCGTAGTGTGCGGCAGATATTTTCAAGATTAAGTTTTGGGAAAAACAATACGAAAGGATCCTCCGTGGATACCAGAGAACAAGGTAAAGTTAAATTCTTCAACTCGCTTAAAGGGTTTGGCTTTATTACCAGAAAAAACGCTAATGACATCTTCTTCCACATTAATGAAGTGGACGGACATGAAGAACTTCAAGCTGACGCAAAAGTTGAGTTTGAAATCGGCAGCAGCAAAAAAGGGCCTGTAGCAGTTAAGATTAAAAAGGTTAGCTAAAAAGGCTAAATGACAGAGTGCCGTCTAGAAATTTAAAAATTTTGGGATTGTACTCTGTCTTTGCTTAGTGGCTTGATTTTCAGATTAAACCTTTGTTATGGTTATCAGTGGTTATCGATAGATAATCGAGAATAATCGATCAAAGCCGTTTGGTGGGGATTTATGCCGATAAGTATTAGTCCAAAAATTATAAAAATTGGTATACTAATCATGCTCTTTGTAGCAGTAGTGATTGCTGAGGGGCTAGTTAGTTAAGTTAATTTTAGCTAACTTTTTTATTTATCTAGTTTATGAGGTCTCATTTCAATGAAAAAAAATCTTCATCCGGAAGCATTTGAAGTTAAGGCGATTTGTGCCTGCGGTAACTCTTTCGATACAGTATCTACTGAATCAGATTTACGCGTAACACTTTGTTCAGCCTGTCATCCATATTTCACAGGTCAGGTCAAATTTGTTGATACTGCTGGTCGTATTGAGCGCTTCAACGATAAATACTCTAAAAAAACCAAATAACTTATGGTTCGATACGTTTTGCTTCGCTCTATGAGCTACACAAAACACTCACCACGAACGTGTTGGGGAAAACTTTTAAACTGCGAATCTTTGGTAACTTATGATTACTGACCGTTTTAGTGTGATAGCCTGGGATCAACTGCAAGCACGGCATGATCAAATTAACGCCCAGTTAATTGCTGGCATTAATGACAATAATCTACGCTCTGAGTTGCAAAAAGAGTTATTTAGCGTAACTAATCTATTGACAGCACATCAGGAGTTACGTAATTTGCAGCGCAGTTTACAAGCTACGCAGGCGCAATTAACTCAAACTCATGACCAAGATTTAATCGAGCTATTTCGCGAAGAATTAGCAGATTTGACCGAAAAAATTAAATCTGCTGAAGCGGTTCTAGATGATCTCTTATTTCCACCAGATCCAT
>DATEBN010000081.1:0-18320 GCA_035287785.1 Candidatus Babeliales bacterium | reverse complement strand
TATCAGAATCAATTAGAGTATACCTAGCTAATGCCAGTCTAGTAGCAGATTTGGCGATTAAAGCGATTGCCAAAATGATTGAAAATGCCAATATGGCGCGTGCGATGTTAATTAGTCCCGCTATATTTAAAAGATTCACGCTAAATATAGGGCTGAGCCAAGATAACACGTTAGATCCAGTATTACGCTATTTATTTCAATGGGAAGAACAAGAAAATGATCGGGTAAAACGTGCTGGACGCGTCAGAATGTTGGCAACACCATTACCACCAGATGAAGATTGATAATCAGGTATAGTTTTTTAGAATAAGTATAAATTTAGGCTAAAATTGGGGGTTTTCTTGTGTTTATTGCAAAGATTAAAAGATTTTTGGGTTTAGGGCTATTACTAGCGCTGTCTTTAGGTATTAGTACTAATTATTTATGGGCGGCAGAAGCAGCTGGTGGCAGCGGTGGCGGTGGTAGTGGCGCAGGCGGCGGGGCAGGTGATGTTAATCGTTATGCCGCGTTATCGCAAGCAGAAAAAGATGCAAAACTGATAGATGCAGCAGCAGAGGATGGTAGTCTGGAAAAAGCACGGCTATTGCTGGGTGCAGGGGCGGATGTGAATGCGCAGAATCAATTTGGCTATTCGGCACTGATGACGGCGGCAGTTCGAGGTGATGTAGAAGTAGTACAATTATTGTTAGCAGCCGGAGCTAATGTGAATATGCAGAATCGCGATGGCTATTCGGCACTGATGACGGCGGCACGCAATAAGCATGTAGAAGTGGTACGATTATTGTTAGCAGCAGGAGCTAATGTGAATGTGCAGGATCACGATGGCTATTCGGCACTGACATGGGCAGTAATTCGAGGTCATGTAGCAGTAGTACAATTATTGCTAGGGGCCGGAGCGGATGTTCCAGCAGGGCCAGCAGCGGATAGATTATCGGCTAAGCAAAATGCTATAATTCAAACGGCATTGGCAGAGTTAGCAGTGCGTAAAGCAGAACTTTTAGCCGCAGCTGCAACTGGCAATCTAGCGAAAATCAATGAGTTAATAGATTTGCCAATCCGTGGTGATCGTAAATTAGTAATGAATCAAGCACTAATAGCTCTGGCTAGTTCGGAAACTGATATTCCAGCAGCTGATTTTGAGCGAATATTAGCTATATTATTGGCACATGGTGCTGATATTGATTACGCTGAATTAGTCACAGTTGGTGTCGGTGAAAGCAAAGGTGGTGGCGCGGCAGCTGCACCACAGGAGTTAATGGGTGCATTGGATTTAGCTATTCAACAGAATCATGCAACGCGGGTGCAGCTCTTAATCGCACGCGGTGCTGACCCATTAAGATTGTCTAATGCTACACGAGAACGTTTAGCGCCATTTACATTACGTACGTCAAGAGCTGGTGCTAGTGCCTATGTAGCCGAGTTGGCTGAAAATTGGGAAAATAGATTATTAGATATGCAAGATGTTGTTATGTCAGATGCTGCTAAGGAGCGTTATTTAGATCAGGCCTTTGCGATTGCGGAAATTATTAAAGAAAAAGTGGTTGAGCTATCTAAAGAGGGCAGAGAGCAACGTTTAATGGCGCGGGAAGATTGGCGATAAGTTGATACAGATTATTGCTTTTAAGCTTACTGATTTGCTACTTTAAGTTTATGTCTCTATTTAGAGCTAGATTTGATATATAATCGCCAGATCTCGTTTTCAGGTATACAGGTAATAACTTTTTAGAAGAAATATAAATTTTGAGCTAAAATTGGGGGTTTTCTTGTGTTAGTTGCAAAGATTAAAAGATTTTTGGGTTTAGGGCTGTTACTAGCACTGGATTTAGGTGTTAGTACTAATTATTTATGGGCAGCAGAAGCAATTATTAATCATAATCAGTCTTTATTAGATACAGCTGAAGCAGGTGAGTTAGATTTAGTTGTTACAGCACTGAATGATGGCGCAGACATTAATTTCAGAGATGCAAAAAGCGATGAGACTGCTTTGACTAGTGCCGCCCGTAATGGTTATACAGAAATGGTGCATTTATTGTTAGATCGTGGTGCTAATCCCAATATTCAAGGTCCGCGGGGCGCCACAGCCGTTATATTGGCAGCTATGGAAGGTCATATAGCTGTGCTTGATGCGCTATTGGCTGCAGGTGCTATGCTAGATATGCGTGATTATGATCAAGAAACAGCATTAATCGCATCAGTAGCTAATGATCAGTTAGCAACGGTACAATATTTATTAAATTTTGAAGAAATAAATTCTGATGTTGATAGTATGGCAGAAGCATTGGTATGGGCTTTAGATTCAGATCTTCCAAATGGCAACCAAATTGCCCAGGCGTTGCTGATAGCAGGAGCCAAGAAACCAATCGTCGCAGTTGAAGAAGTGGATCCGCTAGATACAGAAAATTTTGGGATGATGCCAGTAGGTAGCTATTCACCTAAGATTTTTGCCAATTTGGCCATAGCAGAAGCGGCGTTACTAGAGCGTGAAACTACATTGGCTAAAAAATCAATTGGATACGCTGGCAGCGCTAGGAAATTATAATGAGAGTTGGTAGATGATTGCAAGGTTGTTGGTTTGGTAATTTTAAACCCGCTGAGCTTGATTAGAGCGGTGCTTATTTAGTGCTCTTAGCCTATAGGCTAGACGATCAGTTGCTAGGCTGCCAAGAGCTGTACCAGCCATGACAGTTACGAATTGTGGTATGCGTAATGTAGAATTATGCTCTGCCAGTTCTAGATTAGCAGAACGTCCCAAGATACCGCAGATTGCGCCAATTAATAATCCACCACTAGCTGATAATACTGGTGCTTCGCCAGAATTATACTCAAAACTAATTGCTAAACCGCCAAGATAATAAATCCCAAATTTACGTAAATCACTAATAGTGTCGGGTACGAAATTATTAAAATCCTTATCGCGGTTATTTGAGTGTATAGTATAGCTGTAGCTGGTGATAAATAAGCTGAAACTAGATAATAGTAAATTAACGATTAAGCTATATTTTAAATTAAATTTTTGCATAAATTTATGATCCTGTTTTTAAGTTTTAAATTTTTTAAAATATTTAGGAGCTAATTTTAATTATGCCCAAACTAAATAATCTAGAGTTAGCAGCTTTAGAACATGTGATACTAGATCGTAAAGATTTTCCCATTTTAGTGAATTTAAAAATTAATACTAGTTTGCCAAATCACAAATTAGTCTATCTAGATAGCGCAGCGACCAGCTTAAAACCTAATGTTATGCTAGCAGCTGTCCAGGCTTATGACACTATTTATACCGCTAATTTGCACCGAGGATTATATCAACAAGCTGAGTTAGTGACCAGTAAATATGAGTTTGTGCGGGCGCAAGTAGCGAATTTTATTGGGGCCCAAGTTTCAGAAATAATTTTTACCGCAGGTACGACCGCTGGGATTAATTTTGTTGCCACTAGCTGGGGTGAAAGTAATCTAAAACCCGGTGACGAGTTAATTGTCACGGAGTTAGAACATCATGCGAATTTTTTGCCGTGGCTAGAATTAGCTAAACGTAAACAAGTTAGCTTAAAAATAGTGCCGATAGATCCAGTTACCGGCGAACTCGATTTAGAAAATTTTAGAAAATTACTAAGTCGTAAAACTAAGCTAATCGCTGTATCACTGAGCTCAAATGTGCTTGGTGTGCCAACTAGTGCGCCGGAGTTAATTAAATTAGCCAAGAGTTATAATCCTGAGATTAAAATTTTAGTCGACGCTGCCCAAACTATCTCACACGCTAAAATTAACGTGCAGGAATTAGATTGCGATTTTTTAGTTTTTTCAGGGCATAAAATATTTGCGCCAACTGGTGTGGGGGTTTTATTTATGCGAGCTGAAATTGGTGAAAAGCTTGAGCCGTATCAGTATGGCGGCGGCATGGTCTTTGATTTAAATTACAATAATGCTAGTTGGTTAAAAGCGCCGTATAAGTTTGAGGCTGGCACGCCACCGATTGCGCAAGTAATTGGTTTAGGAGCAGCGTTGGAATATTTAAATAACCTAAATTTTGGTAAGCTACAGGCTCATTTAGCTAACTTGTGTACTGTGTTAATAAATAATTTAGCTGAAATCCCTGGTATTAAGATTTTGGGTGACCCAGAAAAAATTAAAACTAGTGGCCATATAGTTAGTTTTAGTTCTGATAAATATCATGCGCATGATATCGCAGCTTTCTTAGACCGTTTTGGGATCTGTGTGCGTGCTGGAAATCACTGTGCTAAATTATTACATCAGCGCTTGGGTGTCGAAAGTTCCGTGCGTGTCAGCCTGCATGGGTACAATAATTTGCGTGAAATTAACTACTTTATTGAATCTTTGCGCCAACTTTTCTAAACTAGCTTAACTTTTATAATTTTTAATTTATTAATACCAGGAGAATTATGGCGATCACCAAAAAACAAGTTATAACAGTGGCTGCGATTTTAGCCATAGTGGGCTTTTTAAATTACATTGGGATCGCAGATTATATTTCTTTAGAATCACTTAAAGCGCACCGGGCTTATTTACAAAATTTAGTCCAAACCCACTATTATATGGCCGTACTGTCTTACATACTGACTTACATTGGGATAGTAATTTCTACCGCGCCAT
The DNA here is from genome assembly GCA_035287785.1 of Candidatus Babeliales bacterium. Lineage (GTDB taxonomy): Bacteria > Babelota > Babeliae > Babelales > JABDEC01 > CANKVQ01. The sequence continues at coordinate 13,712 of DATEBN010000081.1, read as the reverse complement.
TAGCAGCAGCGTTTACAGTTACCGGCGGCTTTCTGTTTGGTGTGTTACCCGGTTTGCTATACGCTACCGTCGCAGCCGTCATTGGCAGCTTAATTTCGTTTTTATTGTTTAGACACTTTTTGGGGCGTTGGTTGCAAACGCGCTATGCTGATCGATTGGCTAAGTTTAATGCGAATATGGCGCGTTATGGTGTGAGTTTTATTTTGATTTTACATTTTGCAGCGATTATTCCATTCTCGGTAATTAATATTTTAGTAGCTTTAACGAATGTGCCGGTGATTACTTTTGTTTGGACTACTGCTGTGGGCGTTTTTCCTAGTTTATTAATTTTTAGTTTTATGGGTCAGCAATTAGGGCAGGTAAATTCGGCACTGGAACTGTTAACACCTGGGATTATTGGTGGTTTAAGTGTTTTGATACTATTAGCACTAGTGCCATTAATCTGGAATAAAATTAAAGAGCACAAGATCGACTTCTGACTTTGTCAGCCCTACGTAGCTTGCCGAGCCGGAAGGCCCGGATAAGCAAAGTAGGGTTACTTTTCAAAATCTTTATATAACATACTAGCTTGCACACCCTGGTTATCTTGATATTTATTGCTCACATAGGGGTTATAACTGCCTTCGATCGTGTGATAAAAAATCTGACAGATCTCGACATTAGGGTAAATTTTAATGGGCTGAATACAAGAGATTTCAAGCGTCCAGAAACCATTAAAGCCGACATCGCCGAAGCCAGCGGTAATATGCACAAAAAGCCCTAAGCGACCAATTGAAGACCGGCCTTCGAGCATCGGGACATGCTTGAGTGTTTTAGTATGTTCAACTGTGCGGCCAAGATACAGTTTATTTGGTTCTAGAATTAAGCCTTCAGCTGGGATAGTAAGCGTGTGAGTTGGATTCTTTTGGCGCATATCTAGCAAGCTATTATCGTAGACTAACAGCTGTTCATGTAACCTTAAATTGTAACTATTAGAACCCAGTTGCTGTTGGTTAAATGGCGTAATAAAGATCTCTTGATTTAGTAACTCACGAATTTTATTACCAGATAGGATCATAGCCAGCTCTCTTTTAGATTTTTAATTATCTCAATAATAATTTTTATAACTTGTTTAATTGTAATTGTGCGAAAAGTTCTAATAGTTATTTTAAATATTAACTAATATAATTTAACTTAAAATTAATTAATATCTCTTAAATTTACTGGCTTGAAATTACCTGATGTCTAACATCCCGAAAACTAATATTCCAGAAAATAATTTTTCTGTTAGTGTGTATCTTGCTAAAGCTGGCATCTGTGCCCGTCGCAAAGCGGGCGATTTAGTTAAAGCTGGACAAGTGACTGTGAATGACCAGATGATTTTAGAACCGGGCTATAAGCTGCAAGCTGGCGATATAGTTAAATATTTAGGTAAGACAGTTAGTTTTGATCAAAAAGTTTATATTTTATTAAATAAACCAGCGGGTTATATTACTACCGTTGCTGATGATCTTAAAAGACCGACTATTTTTGATTTACTGGGCGATAATTTTAAAACTAGATTATATCCCGTGGGTCGACTTGATCGTGAAACTACGGGCTTATTAGTGCTAACTAACGACGGTGACTTAGCGCAGCGTTTGGCGCATCCCAAATTTAATATTGCTAAAACTTATTGTGTTACGGTAGATCGTGATTTTACAGAGCTAGATTTTAGGGCTTTGCAAGCTGGCTTAGAATTAACCGATGGGTTTATTAAGCCAGACTTATTAGAGTTTAAGAATTTGCGTGACCGCAAAAAATTATTAGTCGAAATTCACAGTGGGCGTAATCGCATCGTACGGCGCATGTTTCAAGCTTTAGATTATACGGTTAGAAAGTTAGAGCGAGTACAGTATGCGGGCTTAACTTTGGATAATCTAAAACTTGGTCAGTGGCGTTACTTAACTGAAGCTGAGATTAGTAGTTTTAAGTGAGTAGGCTAGATCTTTAATAACCAAAAATATTTTTATTAATATGCTCAATTACGCGATCAGCATCCATGAGTAGTTTAGCTCTGAGATGATCATAATCTAATCCTTTAGGATCTTCAGTTAAGTTCATAATAATATTATTACCACCTGGTAGCTTGTTGAGCGCTACTAGATCTTGAATTAGTTGATCAGCGTTAGAGTTATCCAGATCATTAATTATATTTTCAGATAATTCACTAATTGTAGCGGCTTGTAAATCTTGATTATATAGATTACGTTTGCCTGGGTGTGATAAAGTCTGGATAGTTTTTCTAATGGTCGACCCCCAGTTTGGATTGGAAATCGCAAAATTACTAGCTTGTTCGAAAGCAATTTTTAATATTTCGGGTTTAGAATTACTGTTAAATTCATTAAGCTTATTATAAGCTGCACAGCCTAATACTTGATATAAGTTTAGATCGCTGGATGGAATGCTATCGAGGTTGCAAGTTAGTAAATGAGCGCTATTTGCTAGCAAAAATAGAATTAAAATAGTTTTAAAATTAAAATTTAACATAGTTAACATGTCTCACCCCTAAGATTAATTAATATATTAATAAGCTTAACTTTAGGGTAGCATAGTCAAATTAGCAAAAGCTATAGTTTTAACTTTACTAGTATCAATAGGTTTTAATTAGAGTAAATTATATTTTTTTTAGTAAATTACTAAATTCTGGCAATGATAAACGAATATCACGCAATATGCTTCTAAAAAGCGGTCTGGATAGGTCTCGGCCTGGGTGATGGGGAACTGTCGTAGTCCGTCCATCAGGATGTTTGTAAAAAACGTGACTGCCTTTTTGTCTAATTTTTTGAAATCCCAGCGAAAATAATAAATATTCTACTTCTTTTGCGCTTAGAATCTGTAATTTACTCAAACTCTAACCTCTAGTTGTTGCACACCGATGAACTCAGGTAATGATTCACGCTCATCAATACTAAGTTCTTGCAAACACAATTCTATGACTTCGTGCAAGTTTTTTTGCAGTTCGTCGAGAGTTGCAGCTTGAGTATGGGCACCTGGGATTGATGGTGCTGTTGCAACATAGAGTCCAGTTTCAGGATCTCTTTCTATATAACATGTAACTTTCATTAGTAATCTCACGGTTAAATAACAGTAATCTGATAGTTATTTAAGTATATACGATTAATATTAGAAATTTGTAAATATTTTTACTGTGTAACAGTAGCTTGTTTAGAATTAGCAGCAGCTTCCGGATCACTAATTACACCAAGCTTAATTAATTCAGCTTTAGTAACTTCAGTGTCTGTATGCACAAAAGAGTTTGTCCAGCCGGCAGCTTGTGCAGCAGCAATATTTTCCGGTTGATCATCAATTAAAATACAGTCTGCTGGATCGAGATTAAATTTTTCAATTACATGATTATAGATCTCTGGCTCTGGTTTCATAAAACCAGTTTGTCCCGAGAAAATAATATTATTTAAATCGAAATTTTCGAATAATTCTGGTTTATCGGCAATTAATTGGCTGCATGATTCTTTATCCCAATTCGATAAAATTAATAAGCGACAGTTGCCAGTTTGTTTACAAGCGCGCACTAGTTCAAGCACTTGTGGGTTAACTTCTTGAATTTTCACTAAATTTTTTGGTAGTAAACAGCGTAAAGCGCCCTTCACCATCTCACGGGCACTCTGATTAGAGTTGTGATATTTGACAAAATAATCTGATCGCAAGTTACAATCCTCACAAACTGATTCTACCATTTCCGTAGCAGTTTTTTCGCCTTTCATAATTTCGCGCATATCTAGTGGTAATGGCAAATTACGGTGTTTAGCCGCCGTGTGGGGCGGATTACCCCGGCGAAAATCCATAAATTCAAACATGACTTGTTGCGTGTCAGCCGGATCAAAGCCTCGTTTTAAAACTTTATAAGCTAAAAAGCGGGCGATACTATTGCTTAGACCTACGATGGGGGTCGCTTTTTTACGGTTAGTTTGTAAGCAAACGTCACCTAAATCCCAGATAATTACCGGTTTATGCTCAATTGGTTCGCGTTGGGTATGGCTAGCAGCAAATAGAACTAATGTAGCAATACTGGCTAAAATTAGCCCAGCTAGGGTAAAAAAGTGTAATTTTTTGGATTTTATGGCTTGATTTATAGTTTTAATTGACATGTTTATAACCCCTATTTCCCCCTAAAAACTGCTTTTAGAGCTTATTTTTAGTTTAGATATAGAGGGGTAATTGTCAAACGGTAAGGGGTTAGGCTTATGGTTCGATACTTCCGGCCGAGCCGGAAACTCCCAGGCGTCGCCAAGCTATGCCGGGCAGGCACCACGAACGTGTATTATTAGTGAATCATGGGATAGGGAGTTTTGGCGAAATTTGGGGTACATGCTATTATAAAGCTTATTTAGTGAATATTGGGCTGATTAGTTCTAGGGATAATTAAATTTGGGATTTTAACTTATGTTTGATTTATATCAAGCTGATCTAATGGATCATTACCAGCGCCCCCGCAATAAGGGTGTTGTAGTGCCGGCTAATTTTCAGACGGCGGAGCATAATCCGTCTTGTGGGGATTATATCAGCTTTACCGCCCAAATCGACCCAGTCACTGATATTATTCAGCAAATTAAATTTGATGGTCGGGGTTGTGTAATTAGCTTGGCAACGGCATCGAAGTTAACAGAGCTATTACTAAATCAAAATTTTAATTATATTGCGCAAATTACGCCTGAAGATATCTTAAAACTGGTAGGCTTAACTTTGGGGCCCACGAGATTAAGATGTGCGTTGTTATCACTCGAAGCGTTGCAGAAAGCTAGCGAATAACTATTACATGCTAGATCGATTAAAATTAGTTGGTCAGATATCAAAAGTCTCTGGAGATTTATTTAATAATTTAGCTCATGAGCTAGAAATTGCTCGTCAAGCGTGGGATAAGATTATTGCTGATCCAGACTTTAATGCTCAGATCTTGCAAGCCAAGTCGCCCTGGGTTTTGCCCAGTTGGGATAAAAATTTAAATTTAGCGCACAAAGCTAAAATTAATAATCTTAAAAATAATCACCAAGTAGCTGTACAAGCTAGTAACCAAAATATTAACCCCAATATTAATCAAGCAGCTAAGCCAGCTCACAAGCAGCATCTGATAGCTGACCCTAATATAAATAATAGTGTGCGGGATTATACTGTTATTTCGACTGACGGGTCACAAGTTTATCCGGACAGACAAATGGGAACTAATTGTTTTTTGCTAAATATTGGGACTGTAATTTTAAATTATAGTAGTACAGCTAAGAGTAGTGTGCAGTTATTTTCGGAACCCACAATCTATACTGGTTCGAGCGATTTAGATAGTTTGAGTTTAGTAGAGTTGGTCGATTGTAAACGCCAAGAATTAGAGTTGCAAGCTGGGCTAGAAGCTGTAGGGAAAATTGTGGCGCCTGTAAAATTATTTTTAATCGACGGAGCGTTAATATTTTGGCAGCTGGAAAATAGTAAATCTAGCGGTGCTAAAAAAATCTTTTGGGATAAATATTTAGCGATTTTACATGCACTATCCGAGCGTAAAATCTGGTTTGCTGGTTATATTAGTTTGCCTAACAGTAAAGAGCTGGTAAATTTACTGCGCATGTCGCTATGTGATTTAAAGCCTAGCTTACAAAATAAGCCCAAAATTTTAAATTTTATTAACGATGTACATGTCGCTAGTTTTTATTTACAAGCGTTCGAATATTCGATTGTTTTTAAGAACCAGACTGAAATTAGTAAATTATACCCAGCGAATTTGCAGCCTCATTTTGTTTATTTTAATACCGGTACAGAAATCGCTAGAATTGAATTCCCCGCTTGGATTGCGCAAGATTTAAATTTAGTAGAGCAGATTATGAGCTTGGTTGCTGATCAAGTTATCAAGGGGCGGGGTTATCCAGTAGTGCTGTCCGAAGCGCATGAACAAGCCGTAGTGCACCACAGTGATCGGGAGTTTTTTTACCAGCTTTTAGATCAAGCTGGTAGTAAACATGGGCAACAATTAACTATTTCACGTAAATTATTACGTAAAAAATTTATTGGGATTTAATTTAGATTTGAGAGATTTGTAAATTTTAAAAATTTTAGTTACGGTAACTCTAGATTTAAAATTTGGGTTTAATTTTTAAGAAAATAATTTAAAAAATTAGAGTATAGGTCGGGGTAAATCTAGTGAAGCTTAAAAATAGTTATATATTTATTGGTTTATTGATAACTAGTTTATTGGCAGATTTGAGTCTAGTACAGTCTATGCAGGTAACTGCTATAAATTCAAATTATAAATCTAATAAATTTCCAACTTTTAAAGAGTGGTATGCAGCTATGCAACAGTTGCCAACTTACTATAGTTTGGCTGCCCAAAAAAATACGACTGTATTAAATGGGGATTTTAATAGCACGACTAATTATAAATATAGTGCTTTTGCAGCTAACCCTAAGCTAACCATTAATAATAATACCACTAGTGTTACTACAGGTGCTAATATGATTAATAGTTGTGATTTTACCGAGTTAGCTAGCGCGCTACAAGCTTATTTTAATTTAGAAAATAGTGGTGCCTTACATCAAGCTAGTAATTGGCTAAATGACAGTCTCCCACCAGCTAGTTTTTTTGATCCAGCGCAAGCCTATTTTTTAACTCCGGCAGCGCCATTCTTGCCATTTGCGCAGAAATTGAATTTACCAGCTGGCTCCACTGTAATTTTACGGGCCGATATTCATGGTGATGGCATTTCCTTTGTAAAGCAAATTTATGAGCTGCAAAAACAAGGCTACATGGATACCAATGATGGTTTCAAACTAAAAGATCGTAATACTTATATGTTGTTTTTGGGTGATTATGCGGATCGTGGTTTGTACGGGGCTGAGATTATGTATACTGTGTTGCGCTTAAAATTAGCTAATCCAACTCAAGTATTTATGGCCCGCGGAAATCATGAGGATATTAATATGGCGAAAAAAGAGGGCTTCATGACTGAATTGCAAACTAAGTTTGGCCAACTTGATTTTAGTGCGATTTATCGAGTTTATGAATATTTACCAGCGGTGATTTATTTGGGTAGTAACCATGATTATTATCAATGTTGTCATGGTGGCTTAGAGCTTGGTTATGATCCAACCAATTTATTAAATTCTGCCGAAGCGCTTAAGTTCGAACTACTTGGCAAGTTAAAGCAATTAGATTTCCTTGAAGCACACCCTGAAGTAGGATCAAAATTCAAAATTTCCGATTCATCTTGTGCGTGTGACAGTGTTACTTGTGACGAATGTGAATATGCTGTAGGTATAGATACTTACCCTAATATTTTTAATAATTTTACACCGACTGCGCCAGTTGGTTTAAATGGTCAGTTAATTGGATTCATGCAGCATGATTTTTTGGTTGACGATGTTACAAATGATGTGATTAACAGTTTGATTGCTGATAAGCATGATTCTAAATCAGCGACCACTAAAAAATCGCATACAACATTATCTGAAATGGGATTAGGGTCGGCTACTAGTGTAATCGGTGAAAAATCTGTATTTGTGGGCTATCTTAAAAATCAACGGATGCTATGCAGTAAAGATTTCACCAAGCTTGTTTTGGATGCGCTTAGCGGTAAAACTAATAAGATTCACGCTGTGATTCGCGGACATCAACACAGTGCTAATCCCAAGAACCATATGATGGCAGGTATGATTAGAAATTACGGAATATTCAGTTTGTGGCCTAAAAATTTAGATGCTAAACAGGATCAAACACGTAAAATGTCCGATTATTTAGTGCATACTTTCTTAGTGGCTCCAGATAATATTTATGGCGTTAATAATAAATTTAATTTTGATACTTTTGCAATTCTAAAACTAGTTGATTATGCAACCGACGAACTGCAGATTCAAAACACTGTGATTTCAACTGAATCGCCAGTGGTCCCAGCTAAGCCAGCCCCCCCAGCCGGAGTGGGTAAAGCTAAGAGCTGATTGGCCAAAAAGTGCTACTAGAGCCAAAATAATTTTCTTATTTCCAAAAAGCGCCAAAAACGATAATAAGGGCTTTTCTTATTATCACGAGTAGAGGTTATCAGGGCTGAGGGGACCTTTAAAGCTTAAATTATTAAAGAATCGTTTAATAAATAGGGGTTTTTAGATTATTATTAAACAAGCCTTTAATAACGATGGTTTTTAATTTATCTTATTAAAGAATTGTTTAATAATAAGTGAGGTTGTACATGTCACGTAGTGGTAAATATATAAAACAATTCCGACGGCCGCAAAGTTAATTGCTCAATTTGTAGAAATAGACTTGCTGTGCGAAACAACGGGTCAGAAACGTTCTAGGAGATTTGTATATAAACGTTATATGGATATTTTAGCAGAAGGAACACAAGCATTGCCATAAATTAATCCAGCAAAATTATTTTTTGTGACTTGTGATAAAAGAAACTAGTAAAATCAACGTAAAATTAATCGCGAAGCCTGGGACTAGTGCCGGGATATTAGTATGTAATAACGGCCAGAAGGCAGCTGTTAGTGCGCCCGCTAGTAAGCCCGTAAAGATCCCATAACGATTAGCTGATTTATGAGCATAGAGTGCCATAATAACGGCTGGTCCAAAGGTGCTACCTAAGCCAGACCAGGCGTATAAAACTAAATTATAGATCGTGGTCGGTTTAAACGAGGCTACAATTAGGGCCACTAGTGCAATGGCAATGGTGCTTAAGCGCGAAATTAATAATGCTTGCGCAGCTGTATGTTGCTTAAATGTGCGACGGTATAAATCTTCGGATAGATTACAAGCGGCTACTAAAACTTGAGTATTAATAGTTGAAATCGTAGCTGCCAAAATCCCACAGAGTGCGAAGCCATATAATAATGGCGATAATAACTGTTTAGCTAAATAAACAAATAGATGCTCATTCTGGTCAATACCATTAGGATAAAAGCCAATTCCAACTAGGCCGACCGCCAGCGCTGCTGTTAGCACGATTATCTGCCAAGAGAGACCGACATAGGTCGACTTTTGTAAATTTTTTGGATCGTCGATGCCAATAAAGCTAGCTAAAATATGAGGTTGGCCAAAATAGCCGAGACCAAAAGCGGCCATCGAGCCCATGACTGCTAAAATTGAACTAAACGACGGGAAGATATTGAGCGATACGCCCTTAATTAGCGCTGCACTTTTAATTGCAGTTAAGCCACCAATTTTAAAGAAGCCAATCATTGGGACCGTGACAATTACTAATAATAAAAATAGGCCCTTAAATAAGTTTAACCAAGAGACTGCTAAAAAGCCGCCAATAGCAGCATAAGTGACAGCAATTGATACGCCCGCAATAATGCCAATTTGATAGGGAATATCTAACGACGATTCGAATAAGCGCCCTAAGCCCGTAATGCCCGAAGCGGCATAGAGTATAAAAAATAGAATCGCAAATACTGCACTAGTAATTCTAATGGCTCCCGATGTGTCTGCGAATCTTTTTTCTAAAAACGATGGGAGTGTAAAACAGTTATAAGCTGCTGTTTGGGTGCGTAAGCGGGTCGCGATTAGTTTCCAGTTGAGATACATGAATAGCACTAGGCCCACGGCGGTCCAAGCTTCAAAGGCGCCTTTGGCATAGACTACGCCCGGATAAGCGAGAAAAAGCCAAGCGCTCATATCGCTACATTGGGCGGCGATCGCAGTCACCCAGAAATTTAAAGCGTGATTGCCACTTAAGAACCCCTGAGAGGTTTTGCTGCGGCGATAAAAAAATATCCCGGCTGAGATTAATAAACCAAAATATAGACCAAAGGCAATAAACATTTGATTAATCATAATGGGATATGTTACACATGAATCTTATGCGATGCAACTATTTGGTAATTTAATACAGGAATTGTAGATGTATATTTTGGGTGAGCAACTTTATTTCTGGGATTTAAAAAAATTAATCCTAGATTTACGCGCTAAACCATTAACTGATCGAGCGCAATTATATTATTTGTGCTTAATAATTTTTTTTATTAGCCCGTTAGTTTCACTTGTTAGTAATTTAGATGAACTGTGGGGCATCGAATGGTATTGTGCGTTGTCATGGGTTGCAAAATTTTGTGCGATTTTAGGTTTGGTTGCTTGTTGCTGGAGCTCTAAGATTAGAAAAAAATATACTCACCACTCGTCCCGAAGAGTTTATCCCGAGCTCGACGAGGGAAGGGAGGTTGCGGGTACACCCAATAATTTCTTAAGCTGTTTAATCTCGCTTAGCTGGGTGATCGGGTTTAGAATTCTTATAATCTTATTTACGGGGTTTTGGTTATTAGTATTACTAGATAATTTTAATTTACAGTGGTTTAATCCAGACTATTTGCTTTGGTATCTCAATTTATGGGTTACTTCACCATATAACTTAATTTTTGGAATTATAATTTTGAATTTAATTTTTTTTGGTTTAGTTAGTCGGGCAATAGTGCAAGTAGTTAAATAATAACTAGGAGCCGTGTGTATTTTTTTAATATTAAAGGCTTAATCGCTGATCTAAAAGCCAATCGAGTTTCACGCTTAGATGCAATGAGTTACACCATTGGCACGCTACTAATATTACTATGGCCAACTTACGTTTTTGTTATAGCTAATTTAATTAATCTTCCAACCCAAATTAACCTTCCGACTCAAATTTTTGGTCTTACAGTACATGATCTACAAATGATTTTTGGTTTTATGCTCTTGCCTTATTTAGGTCTAGCATTAGCATTAGCGCTTTTATTTGTTCGGCTGGCGTTTACTTGGCTAATTTTTTTCTATTTCAATAATGCCCATGGTGATAATAAAGCGACTTGGCTGAGATATAGTGCAATTTTTTGGGTTACTAAACTTAGCTGTTGGTTGCTAGATATATTATTGGGGATATTAGTATTAGTAACTAATTTAGGGGAGGATGTACGTAGTGATGTTGCTTTAGGTACAGCTGTATTATTTATAATCTTATTTTTTTGGGCCGCTAGACAATTCAAAGTTAATTCGAGTTATGCAAAATAATTTAAATAACTTAGGAGCTAATATGGATTTATCTTTTGGGGTTAATAAAGTAATTCAGAAATTGCGTCGCGATCAAATCTCCGGTGTGCAACAGCTGTGGTATTTAGTAATTTATGTGCTGTTTACGAACCTATCAATATTAATGTTATTTGGCGGCAATGGTTTGATTAGTAATTTGAGTAGTAAATATAAGCTGCCGGATTACTCAGCAAATGCCAAAATCGCGATAGCTATATTAATGCTAGTCGAAATTGGCGTTTGTTATGTACTAAATCGTCGGGGTGATAATCGCGATTTTATACTGCGTTATATAGTTTTATATCTGTCTATTATGTGGCGTTTTATTGTGGTAATGATTTTAATGCGTATAGTGGGTATCGAGCAGCTGTTTGAGCGACTATTTGGTTGTGATGCTTACTTAATAATTTTAGAGTTGAGTTTTTTTGGATTGCTATTTTTGGCTTTTAGACAAGTGGCTGGTAAAAAGTGAACTTAAAAAGATTTATTTTGATAAGTGCTGACTGCTGTTAGTTGGGCTGGGAAATTATAAAAGGAGAAGGAGTATGTATGTATTTTTTTAATATTAATGGGCTAATTAGAGATTTACGCGCAGGTAAAGTTTCACAACGTGAGCTATACAAATATTCAATTGGCGTAGGTTTGATAGCAATTATGACGATTGGTCAATGGTTATACGAATGGGGTAATCTAGCGCCGCACGCGCAATTAGCAGAAAAAATAGGTCCTAATGTGCAACCATCAGCTATACCACTATATTTGCAAATACTGGCTGTATTGGCGACGTTGGCGGCCTATTTTGGCATCTTTTATTATTATAATTATGTGCGCGGTAACGGTAAGGATGGGCTTAAGCGTTTTGTTTCAATCTATTGGATAGTTTCTTTTATTCTTATGGTATCTGGTCTTATAGCAGCGATAGTTCTAGGAGTGGTGTATCGTCCTCTTTTCGGCTATTTTATGCGACAAGTTCCGCTTCAGCTTGCAATAAATGCACCTTTTATAGCATTAGAGAAGATGGCTTCATACTACAATATCGTATTGCTCATCTCTGTTTTAATCTACTTATCAGCTATGATTTTATTTGCATGGGCGATGCATAAAGTTACTGCTAAGAAATAATTTTTTAGGGTGGCGCTGACTGCTGTTAGTCGGGCTGGGAAATTATAAGGGGTATCTAATGTTTTTTACAAATGTGCCGGGTTTAGTTAAAGAGTTACGAGCGCAGGCTGTCAGTAGATTCGATCTCATCATCTACAGTATCTTTGCGGTATTACCATTAGTGCCGTGGTCGGTGATTATGCACTCTATTCGAACTGCTATGGCTACGCAACCGGCGACAGAGGGCATGACTTGGGCCACGTTAGTACACGCCGCGCGTTTAATGCTGACTACTGGATCTTCTAGTACACAGTCGATTTTACAGTCAGCTTGGATTGGCACCATTGGTCAATGGTTGATTTTTGTTTTCACGATGATTTTATTTTTACACTATAATCGTCGCGATGGTAGCCAAGATCCGTGGACGAGATTTGTGGCAATTAGTTGGGTGACGCATATTAGAATTGCTTTAATCACGCTAGCGCTGAGTTTGATCACGGTGATTACGGTTAAATTAGGACTGATGCTTGGTTTAATTTCAGATGCAGTGATCGGTAAAGTGTTGTTTACTTTTGCTTTTAAATATATGGTGGTAGCACATTTGCTTTTCCCGATAATTTATGGGCTAATTTTTGCTAAAATGTTCAGCTCGGCAATGCTGCAATTGGTGCATGATTAATTAATTTCAAAATCCGAAGATTCTAGTTACATTGGCAGTAGTTTGCTGCGCAACTAGTTCGAAATTAACTTGTCGGAGGTCGGCGAGATAGGCGCAAATATCATAGATATATTTGGGACTGTTTTGCTGGCCTCGAATAATTTGGGGTGGTAAAAATGGGGCGTCAGTTTCTAAAACAATATTTTTAAGATCGATAGTTTGGGCGATTAGTCTTAAAGCTTGATTTTTGGGGTAAGTTAATGTGCCGCCAATCCCTAAAACAAAGCCCCAAGATATTACTAAGTCAGCAAAAGCTTGGTCTTCGGAGAAGCAGTGTAAGACACCCCGTAAATTTGGTTCTGCGCGATATTCTTCTAGAGCTCTTAATGTTTCATCGTAAGCGTCGCGGCTGTGTATAGATAAAGCTAAATTATATTCGAGCGCTAGTTCGATTTGGGCTTTAAAGCCATCACGCTGGCGGTGTAAATCAAAATCAGGATAGTGTTTATCGATACCACATTCGCCGATAGCGACGATTTTATTAAGTTCTTTTTGTTTTACTAAAGTTTCAAGCTGTTTTAAATCTTGACGCCAGTCCGCAGTTAGGTCATTAGGGTGGATCCCTACGGCAGCATAACAGCTGGGAAAGTCCCGGGCTAAAACTACGCAATTTTGGCTTTCGATGAGACTGGTACCAACGTTTAAGATTTTCGTAACGTGGTGTGCTTGCGCTGCTTGAATGATATCTCGAGAAAGCTCTAAATAGTTTACTGGAAGTTTGATGTCAAAATCTTTTTTGATCATTATGTTAATGTGACAGTGCGTGTCTACTAAGCTTGCGCTATTTAATTGCGGGGTAATTGGGAGATTTATTTGTGACATGACTGTACTCAGCTAAGTTATTGGTAATTTATTTAATTAATTTAAGCTAAATTAATTTCTAAT
>DATEBN010000080.1:0-2163 GCA_035287785.1 Candidatus Babeliales bacterium | reverse complement strand
CCACCCAGGACCTAATAATTCTAGTAGTAACAATAGCCTAGCCGAGAGAGAGAGAGAGAGAGGCAAGAGTTCGATTTGATTTTGTGACAAATAGCGATCTAGGGCGGTAATTCAGTGGGTGATTTGAGCAGATTTAGCGGCTAAAATGGCCTGCTTTAGGCAGTTTTGGGATATTCCGTGATAGAAGAATTAGGGAAACCATAGATATGAGCCAGCGCTGAAGTAGCCCATGGGGTGTATAACTCCCCCCAAATGGAGCGTTATTTATGCTTACTTGGCACATTCGACTGCACAGCTAACTTAAGCCCCAGCACATGCAATAATGATCTCACACTGGTTAATTTAGGATTTCCCCGCTCTGATAAAATCCCATAAAGGTTCCGGCGACTAAGTTTGGCTTCACGTGCCACCGCTGACATATTGTCGTTATAAGCTTCTAGCACATTTTTTAGCGCCAATAGAAATACACGTTGATCATCATCTGCCAAAGCTTCGTTAAGATACATTCTGGCAAACTCTGGTTCATCTTGAAGTCGCCTGAGTAAATATTCCCGATAATCTCGATGCGTTCTCACCTCTGATTTAGCCCGTTTTTCGATGGCATTGATTTTCGCTTTACTTAAACGTGTTGCTAAATATCGATCAAAGCTCTTTAATTTCATGATTTTTTGACCCATGAGAGCGCCATCATAGAACACTATTTTTTATTCAGCGACGATAAATCGATTGGTATAAACTTACCATTATGCCCCACCATAAACTGATCAAAGCCTAAGCTGGTTAGAACTTTATAGAAAGTCTCCATGCTATAATTTTTCTTGGTACCTGAACGTAAGCCTTGCACTACAGTCGGCGAAATACCAGCGATCTTAGCTAATTTACGCACGGATACATCATCTTGCTCCATCATGGCTAAAATCAACTCTGATAATACGAATTCACGGTAACCAGCTTCAAAGCGTTCTAGCTCTTTAGGACTTAAAGATTCAATAAATTTGTCGGTAGTTGATTTAATTTTTTTAGTCATAATAATTTCCCCCTAAAACTCTTTTAATATAATCCACTCTAGATTTCAAAGCCTTGGCCTTTTCCACCGGTGGCAGCTTTTGTTGTTTCTTAACAAACGCATTGGTAACAATCACTTTCTTGCCGTGATAGAAAAAACATAGAAAGCGGTCAGGTTTTGGTTTAAAAGCGTAAATCTGATCATTTTCATTACGAAATTTTTCCTCGTTACGAATTTGGCCAGTATCCCCTAACATAAAGAGGAGATAGGTCAGCTTTTCCTGTTGTTCCTTAGAGAGCTTTTTATAGTATTCATGCGCTTGACTATAACCCTTGTTGTCATAGTACCATTCGATGGTAAAAGCATCACCCTTATGAGCTAAAAAGTCTTTGGGGGTGTAATTTTTTCATTAATCCGATCCCGTTTTTGGCAACTCACAGGTTATTGTATCATTTAATTGATACAAATATCTAGTTTTATCTCTAGCCACTATGAGCTAGTTGTTATATCCGGCCAGTGAAGCTTCAAACATCACTTTTCATGCTACCCAACACAGATCAATACGAAATATACTTCAGTCTAAGTTTTAACCAGCTCATAGCTAAAACCAACAACAATAACCTTCCATTTAGGCAGGTAGGGCGTAGGGCCATTATTAACAACTAAATTAATTTCCCAAGCCCAAACTCTGAAAAGATCGTCTGCGGCGAGATCCAAAGCGAGCTGGTTATGCTCGGCAGTGGTTACTGAAAACCCAGGCTAACTTTGCCAGCCTAAATCAGCGTGGGCAATATGATCTGTGCTTTGATAGTTCGATTAACAATGTTGATGAGATTGTACGATGGGTTCAACAAAAAGTGTACGGCTTGGGTTGAGCCGAAAGGCAAGTATAGGCACTCAAATATCAGTTATAATAATTGAGCACCTATACCGTTCAACCCTACGACTATTATAATAGCTCGCTTTCGCGGCAAAGTGCTCGCGGATCATTAATACGGCCGCCTATAGGCTTAAATTATTAATGCGAATTATTAATGCGGTCGCAGTTAGCAAGCGAGAACGATCATGATGTCGCCACGCTGCTCTTACCGAAAATGATTTTACCTCAGGCATCGGCCTCGGGGACCGAGTCCATGGCCTTCATTGCTTCTTCAATC
>DATEBN010000079.1:0-2709 GCA_035287785.1 Candidatus Babeliales bacterium | reverse complement strand
GCCCCAATCACGTTTCGCAGTGTCGTCTGAGTTAATTTTTCGATCGCCTCTGGTAAATTAGCTACTTCGTAAATCGCCGCTTTAGGATCCGTAATTTGGTAATATAATAACGCACTAATTTCCATCGTCACGTTATCTTTAGTAATTACGTTCTGTTTTGGAAAATCATAAACCGATTCACGCAAATCAATTCGGTCAAATGCTTGGGCAATTCTTTGATAATGACCGCGCACATCAATTGCTTTGACATAGGTCCAAATTGCCACCCTTGGACGCTCAATAAACGGCATCACAAAATGTAAACCGGGCCCGAGCACCCGATCATAAGAACCTAAGCGCTCAATTACAATCGCTTGTGCCTGTTGAATTAAATAAAAAGATTTTGCTAAGAATACCAGCGTAAATAACGCTACAAAACCAGTTAATATATAAATTAAGATACTCATATCAGTTAACATAATTATTCCCACACTTTTACAATTACATGACAACCTTTAGTGCCAGTCACTAACACCTCTTGTCCTGGATTAATTATTTTTTCCGCCACTGTTTTAGCCAACCAAACTTCACCATCAATTTTGACATACCCCGTCTGTTGCTCGCCAAGTTCAGCCAATACTACACCCCGTTTGCCAATCAACGCATAGACATTAGTTTGCCCTAAAGATTTACTAAAAAATCTGCTTAATCTACGTAACCATAACTGAGTTAAAATAATTCCTAGAGTAGCTGTTACTATAAAAACAGCTAATTGCCAGCCTAATTCTGGGGTCATAAAGGTTGCACCAGCCGCGCTAAAGGCACCGATGGCAATCGCTAAAAAGAGTAATAATCCCGGGTGACCCAGCTCTAAGAGCACTAATAAGAGCCCCAATAAACTCCAGATCATAAAATTAATGGTATATTCCATAGACCGCCCCTAATTAATTAAAAATTTTAGAGCTAAGATTCAGCTTATTTTGAAGTTTCAACACGTTTATAACTATATCAAAGTTCCCAATTTTGTATATCTAGCCCACAAAACTTGCTTAAACAAGCACTTTTAGTACAATCAACTTAAACCATTAAATTATTAATATTTGGAGTCTTTAGATGCTATTAGCTAATCGCAGCTTAAATTTCTTACTAAATTTAGCTATTTTTACACTTTTTATGACCCCTCTGAATAACCAAGAAGCTACTGTGACCAAAAATCCTATGGAGCAGGTCAAGCTCGAATTTCAGATGTTACGGGCTAAACAAAATTTAATTTCGCCAAATTTAACTGAAAAGATCACTATTACTGCTAAGAACTGTCCAACACTTCATCGCGAAATTTCTAAAATCGCCCAAAATTTTAAAATTTTTACCCCTGAAATTACCATTTCTGAACTAAAACGCCATCAAACAAATTATAAGCACTGGACTATCCAATACAATAGATCTGAAAATAAACTAATTATCGGCAACAATTTATTAGACCAATTAACTATGCCCGAACTACGCAACTTAATCGCTAGTGAAATTGGCTATAAAATTTGTATGATGGGTAATTCAACTGGCTGGAATTTTTTAAAAGTGATTGGCTTAAATCTGATCCCAATGACATTTATATGCGCTTGCTTTCTAAGTCCTACACTGTTTTTATGGTCGTTGGCATTATATATTCCATACATTTTACTTGCGCCCATCATATTCCCAAATTTTGCTACTAAAGAAGTTTTACAATGTAGCCTTATTATTAACTTATCTTTATTACTAATAATTGGCGGATCCTTATTTTTATTTGCCCCCCTGTTTTATGGCATAGCGGTACCAGCATTCGCCATGTTGTCATTTATGGCGATATTTTTACCTCAGGTATTAGCCTACATTAGCATGTTATTAAGTTTTATATGTTTGATACCAATTTGCAGCTGGATCGCTGAATCCTACGCCAATAGCTATATAGAAATAGCACTTGATAAGTTGCCATATTTACCAAATGCAAAGCTACTTAACAGCGCCATTAATAAAATCGAAACTAATAGCAAATTTTACTGCCAATCTAAATTTAAATCGCAGCTTGAAACATCACAGCTTAACTCCTGGTGTAAACATCGCCGAAATTTTGCTGCTGCGCTTGCCGAGCAAAGCTTAAAACGCCAATATTTAGCTGCGCAAGTAGCTGCGATGGATGAACTAGTAGATAACGATTCGAAATCTACAGGATTAGAACAAAGTGCATTGGCACCAGCTTAAGAAATAATTTAGGGACAATTAAAATTATGCCAGTAAATAATAATTTTCTTAAACAAAATCCAGTTAAAATAACTAGGCGCGCCCCTAGCAACAACTTATTGGTTATAATTTTAGGAGCTTTAGCAGCACTCACTGGCTCGGTTAACAACCAAGAAGCTACTGTGACCAAAAATCCTATGGAGCAGGTACGCTTAGAATTTCAAAAACTGCGAGCTAAAAATAACCTTTTTGCTAGCTCTACGATCGAGCAGACTACGATCACTGAATATAATTGCCCCACGTTATATCAAACTATTGCCGCTGTATTTAATCCGGGCATTAAGATCAAGCCATCAAGCAAATTATTTGTGCCAACCATTTATGTAACTCAATCTCTTAAATCTACATCTAGTGGCTCCACTAACAACCTGGCTTTATTAAAATATACTCTCGGTAAAAGAGATCTAGGAGTACTACTTATTGATCAAACTCTTTTAGAAAAATTAACTT
>DATEBN010000078.1:0-10084 GCA_035287785.1 Candidatus Babeliales bacterium | reverse complement strand
GGAGCTTTTGGTGTTAGCAGCACCAGGACCAGTGGCAGGACGCAGGAGCAGGCCAGATTTGCTTAAATCAACAGCTACTTCAGCGTAGCTACGCGCCCCAGGGGCAGCAGCTCCAGCGCGACCTAATATCGTACTTGCAGGTAATGGTGTATCAATAGCGCTAGTATCGCTGCCTGCCGAACTAGCGGGTGAAGTTGTGATGGTTACAGCCGCTGCTTCTTTAGCAACACCAGTGGTGCTTGTAACGGGCGGTTTGGCCGTTCTTCTGCTCGTAATATAATCCATACTATAACTAGCTGGACTGGCACTTAGTAATAAAATTAGCAACAGTGGTGCGATGGTTAAGCGCATAATTGGTTTTAACTTCATTGAACCTACTCCTGACTTTAATTTTAACCGAGATTAATTTCCGGCCCAGTCTACTGCAAAATATAAACAGATTACAATCTTTTATTTTTGTTTTTTTAAGATTTAATTTGTAATTTTTTAGTGTAAATTAATTACTATATTTTTTAAAATTATTTAAATTTTCACCAAAATTATTTGTAAACGAAAAGAGGATCCCGTGCCGATTGAAATTACTAACGAAAACTTTGAATTAGAGATTGAGCAGGCGCCAGAACCGGTGATCTTAGATGTCTATGCTACTTGGTGTGGCCCATGTCAGCAGATGGCGCCATTATTTGATGAATTAGCGCAGGAATATCGTGGCAAAATCAGATTTGCAACTTTAAATGTCGATCATGCGCGCGAAATTGCGATTAAGTTAGGCGTGAGTTCGGTACCGACTTTTGTGTTTTTTAAAGCTGGTAAGATGGTTGGTAAAGAAACTGGCTATATGGGCAAACGGGATCTGCAAGCGCAAATTGAACAGCGATTAGGTTAAAACATCAGGCCCTCACTTGAGGGCCTAAATTTTTAAAACTATTTTTTACTAGCTAAGTTATTATAGTGACTTTGCATGATCAGCATACCGGCTGGTGTGATAAAACTAGCCATAATACAGTAAGCCAAAACATCAGCTTCAGTTTTAGATTTCAAAACATATTTCACAAAAGCTTGCGCGTACCGATACCAGAAATAGATATGGGCGCCGGGAATTATGACTAGAAAAGTAGTTGGGATTTGGCCACCTAGTTCATTTAAGTCATCCTTAGTAGTTTTCGACCAATAAATAAAGTAGATACCCAACGTAAAAATAGATAACAGAAAAACTGCGATTAAATTACGGTGTTTAAAAGCCATACTACTACTCCCAAAATTATTTTTAATTAAAGAATTATTTTAATTTGAGTACTACTAATTTTAAAAATTAGTGTCAAATCGCACAGTTATTTTTTATCTTGCAGTTCGACACCCAAAGCAACTAATTGATCTCTTAAGTGATCAGCCTCAGCCCAATTTTTATTTTGCCGCGCTAGCTCACGTTGCTCAATTAAGGCTTGAATTTCAGGCGTAATTACAACTTCTGGTGCTATTAATGGCACTAAGGTTAATCCCAAAATATTTTGTAAGATTTTCTTAACGCACACAAACTGGGCGAGATCTGTTTTTAAGGTATCTAAGTTTTCGTATAACACCCCAAATAGACCAGAAGTATTTAAATCTTGGCACAGAAAATCGAGCATCTTTTGTGCAATCGGTGACTGTTTTATCTCAGCTAGATCTAAATTCTGAGCTTGCAAAGTGTTAAATTTATGATGATCTTGTTTTATAAAATTAGTTTCGATTTGTGTAAACGTTTTGCAAAGTCTTTGATAAGTTTTACGATCAATTTCTAGATCTGTAAAAGAAAAATCTAATGGTGCTAAATAGTTATGTTTTACAAAATGATATCTTAAAACCATTGGATCAAACTGCTTGAAGATATCTTGCAGCGTAAAAAAATTGTCGAGTGATTTAGACATTTTTTCTTTATTAATTCTCACAAAAGCATTATGTACCCAATATTTGGCAAATGGTGCGGGAAAAACACCTTCTGATTGGGCAATTTCATTTTCATGATGTGGAAAAATTAGATCCATACCGCCACCATGGATATCGATTTGTACACCTAAGTGTTTAGCAGCCATCGCTGAACATTCGATATGCCAGCCGGGACGACCCCAACCCCAAGGGCTGGGCCAAAAACTATTTTCCGGTTCTGATTTCCAGAGGGCAAAATCTAGGGGGTTGCGCTTGCGAGTGTCGATTTCTACCCGGGCACCAGCTTGTAAATCAGCTAAATTACGTTTCGATAGTTTACCATAAGCTGGGAACTGATCGACGGCATAATAGACATCGCCATTAATGACATATGCTTTTTGGTGCTTAATTAGTTGGGCAATTAAATTAATAATCTCGGGAATAGTTTGGGTAACCAACGGTTCTACATCTGGGGCTAAACAGTTAAGATTCTGCATATCTTGTTGATAAGCTTGCATATATCTTTGGGCGATTTCGGGGTAACGCATTTGGTCACCAAATTCTTTAATGGCCCGATTTAATAGTTTATCGTCAATATCGGTAAAATTACGGCAATAAGTTACTTGATAATTTAATAATCTTAATAATCTTAATAATAGATCAAATGTAACATAGCAGCGACCATGGCCGATATGGGCATAATCGTAGGGCGTGATACCACAAACATACATTAAGACTTGTGGGCTATTTCGTGGACTAAATTGTTCAGTTTGGCCCGAGAGTGTATTGGTTAAGTTTAAATTTTGCGTTAGTTTGGTCATGATTAATTCTTAATTGTTAATTTTGGGTGATTAATTTTTAATTTTTTTGCTAATTAATTTCAGCGTAACAGATATTAGTGAGATTGAAATAGTCAATTATCTGGTCAATTTTGCAGAAACTAGTATCATTATGTTGTTTTTAAATTGTTTTTGATTTTTAAAAAATAATAAAACATTAAAAAAAGAGCATAGGTAATAGTATTTGTAGCAGGCGCGTTGCATGCAACCGTGTTGGTGATTGTTTTTAATCTATGGTAAATCAGCTGCAGTTTTTGAATCAGGCCCTGAAGATATCTATATGGCTAGTGGTGCTAGCACTGGGCCATAACTGTAATATTACAGCGCAAACTAATTCCAAAATTAAAACTGCTAAAACTACTGCACCAGCTCAAGTTACCCCAGTCATGCCAGTTGCGACTAGCTCAAATATTAATAGTACCGAGTTTAATAAATCAAAAATTATTAAAAATATTATTTTAGATCGTCATACGCCCAATCGTTTTTTAACCGATGAAGCGATTCTCAGTTTGCTACCATATTATGAAAATGAATTTTTCAATCCGGCTAAAACTAGTACGGCAATTAGTAAGCTGTATGATTTTAGTGCCCCATTTGGTTATTTTGATCAAATTAAAATTATGGGTGAATTGTTAGACGATCATAGCATGAATTTACATGTGGTGACTTATGAAAAACCAATTCTAACAGAAGTAGTTTTAGAGGGGAATAAGCAAATCAAGTTTGAAGATCTGGATAAAGAGTTAAAATTTGCTGAGATCCATGCTTTGAATCAGGGCGATATTAAACGAATTAGCGCTAAAATTGTGGATCTATATCGCGAAAAAGATTTTCATCAGGTGGTAGTTAATGCTGAAATACGTAAAGATCAAGATGGTTTAGATACGATTTTAGTATTAAAAATTACGGAAAATTCAGTTTGTTTAGTTAAAAAGGTGCGTTTTAAGGGCAATCACCAAATTTCAGCTAAGCAACTACGGGGTGTAATTTTTACCCGTGAAGATTGGATTTTAGGGGTCATGAATAAATCTGGTAAATTTGTACCAGAAAATTTGGATATGGATCGACATTTAATTGAGGGTTACTATCGCAGTCATGGTTATATGAAAGCGCATGTTGATCGGGTACAAGTTGACCAAAATCCAGATACTGGTCATTTTAAGATTACTTTTCACGTAACTGAAGGCGACCTCTATACGATTAATAGTGTGCAGGTTGAAGGCAACGAAATTTTACCAACTGAGCAGTTATTAGAAATTATTCAAATTAAACCTGGTGATATTTATTCCATTAAAGCTATTCGTGAATCCATGGAAGATTTACGGACTATGTGGGGACGACACGGGTATATTTTTGCGGATATTTCGCCAGCGATTGTACCAGATGAAGAACGTAAAACGGTCGATATAGCTTTCAATTTTGATTTAGGTGGCAAAGTTCGTTTAAATCGCGTAAATATTATCGGTAATAAAAAAACACGTGATGCTGTGGTACGGCGCAACTTGCTAGTTGAAGAAGGGGAAGTACTTACTTCAATTGAAATGGATCTATCTAAGACTGCGGTAGCTCGTCTAGGTTATTTCGATTTTCGTGATGGTGTAAATTGGAAAATTAATCGCATTGGTGACGATGAAGTCGATCTTGATCTAGTCTTAAAAGAAGTGAATACTGGTAAGCTTGGTTTCCAGATGGACTGGGGTGGTACGCCTAGAAGGCATGGTACGGAAAAAAATCCGACTGGTGCGCCAGGTTCTTCGGTTAAGATTAATACTTATATCCGCGATCTAAATTTATTCGGGCAAGGTTATTTCTTTGATGTTAACGGTACCTGGTCTAAACAAGAATGGGGTTTTGCTTCTTCGTTTATGAATCCTTATACTTTTGATCGACCATTAATGACCAGAATTGAAGGTTTCTTTAAGACGCGGGAATTTTATAATGAGTTACATAGTGTTGACCCATTCCATGAACGGCGGGCGGGCGTCACTGGTGCGGCTGGTTTTGATTGGAACTCAGTTTATTTTGGGCGTACCAAGTTGGAATATTTATGCTCTTTAGAAAAATTTAGTTATGGTAAAACTACTACTGGTGTAGAAAATCGGGTCATTGTCGATCGTAGATTTGCGGGTGCAGCATTATTACAGGATGTGTTAGATCGACAATTTCAATCAGCAACGATGGTCACCTTTGAAAATATTATTAACCAAGATTATCGTAATCGTGGTCAGCATCCATCGGGTGGGCACAAGTGGCTACTAGATATTCGTTCCGGTTTTTCAGCAGATAAGAAAAGTGATTATGGGTTCTACAAATTTGATTTTGATACTGTTTGGTACAATCAGTTAATTGAGCGTGATAAATTAGTGCTAGCATTACACTTAAATGCTGGTTTAGCTAAAAACATTGGTAGCCATGGTGTGCCTTATATGGAATTATTCCACGTGGGTGGCCCGGATAGTGTGCGCGGTTTCTTCTTTGGCGAAATTGGACCAATGATTGGTGATAACTCGATTGGTTCAACCAAATCATTTATTATTAACGCTGAATTATTATTCCCACTAGCAGGTGATATGGTGCTTAAAGGTGTACTATTCTACGACGGTGGCTCAGGTTGGGGTGTAGCTAATCAAAAACAGCTGGAAAAGCTTGATCCAGGCTTAGGTTTAATTACGCATAAAAACTTTGATTATCGTCAATCAATCGGTTTTGGTATTCGGATGACACAGCCGCAACCGATTCGGGTAGATTGGGGTTTCAAACTTGATCGTCGCCCTGGTGAATCTGCCGGCGAGGTGCATTTCAGTACTTATCGCGAGTTCTAATTCATAGAGCTTGATTTTCGGACTTAAAATTTTTTAGATTGCGAGTAAATCTAGTGCAAGTATGGTGGGTACTGGATCGAAAGCGATTGATAGTTTTATGCATAAATTAGCTAAAAACAAACTTTGGTTACTGTTTTTTATAGGTACGAATCTCTTATTAATTTTATTTCAGATTTATAAAAACACGATTTTTGTGGAAAGAGCTTATGCGCAACAGCGCTTGGAGCGTGAAAAAAAGCAGCTGATTAAACATAAAGCCCAATTGATTTCTGAGTTACATGCTCAGCAGGCCCACGATAAAATTAAGCAATTTGCGGTGACACAGCTAGGTATGCGTAAAATAGAGTTGAAGCAGATTAAAAAACTGGAGCAAACTTAAAATGGAAATTAGCGCGGTTGATCGTAAACGCACGATTATTGTTTTTTTTAGTTTTGCAATTTTATATTTAATCGTGCTATTTAATTTATTTAATATCCAAATTTTAAATCGCAATTTTTATTTGAAATTAGCGCGCGATCAGCACACGATTGCCGTTACAACCTACCCAGAGCGGGCGCAAATTATTGATCGTAATCGTAAACCGATCACACTTAATCGGGATAGTGTCGCAGCCTTTATTTTGCCTCATAAATTAACTGAGCCACAAAAATTAAATAGCTTTCTGCGGCGCAATTTTCCGGATGCTTATAAGCGTTTGGCACAGCATAAAAATAAATATTTTATGTATATCCAGCGCAGATTAACCCCAGCACAACAAGCGCTAATTAAAAAATATAACTTGACTGATATTAAATTAGTGGGCGAGCCGAGTAGATTTTATTTATTAGAAACTTTAGCGCCAGTTGTGGGCCTAGCTTCGATTGATAATCAAGGTTTATTCGGCTTAGAACGTAAATATAATAAATTACTGGGTGGCGAACCATCAATTTTTGATTTAGAAAAAGATGCGCGTTCGGGTCGATTTTATTTTAAAAAAGCTACGGCGCAAACTGGCACTGAAGGGCAAGAGTTGCAGCTCACGATCGACAGTGAACTACAGTTTTTAGCGGCCAGTGAATTACAAGAAGTTGTCGACAATTATCAAGCCCAAGAAGGGGCAGTAGTGATCTTGGATCCAGTGCAGGGCGATATTTTAGCGCTAGTTAGCACCCCTAGTTTTAACCCTAATCAAGTTGGAAAATTAGATTTAAAGTTAACTAAAAATCGTCCCATTAGTGAGACGCATGAACTAGGTTCGGTGATGAAACCGTTTGTAGCATTAGCAGCACTAGAAGAGGGTGTAGTTACCCCAGATGAGCTAATTGACTGTGGCGGCAAAAAAGAAGTTGTAGTTGATGGTATGCGGATCACGACAGTATTGCCTGATGGAATTATCCCATTTTGGCAGGTGATTACTAGATCTAATAATATTGGTATGGTCAAAGTTGCTAAAAAACTGGGCCCTAAATTATATGATTATTATCGTAAAATGGGTTTTGGGATTAAGACCAGTTTAGATCTAGAAGGAGAACAATCTGGCTTTGTTTCACATCCTAAAAATTGGTCTAAGCGCTCGATTGTCTCACTATCATTTGGTTATGAAATTTCAGCGACACTTTTACAATTGGCGCAGGCGATGGGGTTAATTGCTAATAATGGTTATTTAGTTAAGCCCAAATTAATTATCGAGCAAGAGCCCGACTCACTCACAGCCAAGACCGGGGCGCAGTCACGAGCAGATAGTTCTAAAGTATCAAATCATAACATTAAGCGAGCTTTCTCCGAAAAAACTATTCAGCAAATGCGTAAGATATTACAAGAAAATGTGCAAGCTGGCACTGGTAAAAAAGCACATATTCAGGGTTATGAGATTTTTGGTAAAACCGGGACCGCTAATTTAGTCGTCGATGGCAAATATTCGAAACAACACAATATTTATTCTTTTGTGGGTTTTGTCGAGCGGGGTGGCTATAAACGCGTCATCGCAGTTTATGTGAAAGATTCACCGCAGCCAGGCTTATTAGCTTCGATGGTTGCTGCACCATTGTTTGAAAAAATTGCGGAAAAAATGATTATTCATGATAAATTACTGAACTAAAATTTTGGGAGTTTTGTATAATTTAGGAAACTTGGTTACTATCTTTAAAATATTAATTTAATGATTAAGTTAGTTAGAAGATTATGGAAAATTCGGTTCCCAAAAATAAAATTATTAAAATTATTGAAATCTTTTTCCCAGACGCCAAAATATACCTTTTTGGGTCACGTGCTAGGGCTGACCATCATGAACGTTCAGATATCGATCTGGCTATTGATGCTGGCAAGCCCATCTCTTTAACCGAGAAGGGGCAAATTATCAGTATGATTGATGCCCTTAATATCCCCCAAAAAACTGATCTTGTTGACTTTCATCGAGCGCCTCAAGCATTAAAAGACAATATTTTAAAAGAGGGTGTTTTGTGGAAGAGTTTAGGTACTTATTATTAGGAGTAGATTATGTATATTTTAAATTTATGGGCTCTAATTACAGATTTAAAAAAGCATAAACTTAGCTCTATCGATCAACAAAAATATTTTTGGAGTTTATTTTTTAGTTACAGCTTATTTTTACTATTTCCAGTGATCTATTTATTGCGCGTTGAACAAAACTGGTTAGCGCTAGCTTTATCTAGTGTACAAGTGGCTATTTTATTATTAGCTTCAGGATTACGTTATCGTACACAAAAAAATCAAAGTTCTATAGCTTCAGGAGCGCAGTTTAGCGCTGTAGCATTTGTGCAACTCATGCGAATTTTATTTTTAATTATCTTAGAATCAACTATGTTAGCAATTGTAGCTTTAATTATTGGAGGAATTGTGTTTTTAGTTTATAAATTAGGCGAATCACACAGTTCGCCTGACCATTTTTTATTAAACTACAGGCTTATGGCAGGCATGTTATTAATCTTAATTATAGTTAGTTGTTTCTTGATGTTTAAATTAATATTTACTAGTTTGCTTAACTCTAAGTTGATTAAGTTTTTAAATCAAAAAATTAAACTATTTTTTGATGAACAGGAATTTTCGATTTTAAATTCACCTATATTATTATCTAGATATTTGGGTAAATGGAATCTTTGCGACTATTGTTGTAATCCTAAATGTTTAACGTGGCGTAGATGTCAGTATAGCCCAAGTTTTAATATCCGATATTCTGTAGCATTATTTGTATTAGGTTTCATTCTTTTTACTAGCTACTCTTATTATCCATATTATAATTACAATTATGCTCCAATTTCGTTGTGTATTTCGTTAGTATTTTTTCAGCTCATTTGGTTACGACAAGTTAATCTAGCACTAAGTGAAATTTAGTAAGATTTATCACATCAATTAATCTGGCAATAGCTGATTTCTATTGATTATCAAGCGTTTTTGGCTACTATTATTACAGTCTAGATTGTGGATAATAGTAGCTAGTTAATTTTTATAGTGTTTTAGGGGAATATTATGCAAAAACGATTTTTATTTTTAGCTTTATTATTGCTATTGTTTGGGATTAGTAATAAGACTGTGGCCATGACTGAAAATGCTTTGGCTAGTCTCATAGACGAGTCTGATTGTTTTAGTCCAGCCGCTTTAGCTGGAAATGCCGACTTGGCTAAAGCAGATCGGATAGTGCTTGGAAGGCATTTAGTAAGTCAGTTTTTGGTAGAAAAGGGCGCTATGTCAGCCAAAAAAATTACAGACATGCAGGCTGTTACTAGTTTGTTGTTCAATTTATCAGAAGCAGCTACAGAGGCTTATTTAGCAGCTAGGTGTGCCAATATCATTGCAGGTAAAGCTGAAAGTGTGGCAGAGCAGGCGCGGAAGAATATTTACGATAGAACCGATGATTTTGATAAACGTAGATTTGTAATATTAACTTCATTGGCCAGGGCTAGAGAAGCTACAGAGGCGCGTGAAGCAGCTAACAGTGCGGAGCTAAATTGGCAAATTTTAGCCAACACGTTGCCTAAGCGTATGGCTAGTGCAATCTTCGATTATAGATTTAAAAAAGCGACTAACGCAGCGATTGTAATTCAGGCTACTGTACGTCGGCATAAAGTAGCACGTATGGCAGCTGAGCATGATATGATACGGGCTCGACGATCTGCATCGGACAGTGCGGTCATAGATGCCCGTTAATTTATTGATTTTACTGGTTGTTTTGCCATATTAACAGAGTTTGTTTTACTGAAACCTTTTAAGGAGATGCGATGGAAAATAAATTTAAATATCGGCTAGTTTTTTTTCTGTTAATTGCTATTAATGGTTTGATTAGCGCTATGGCACCAGGTAGGAAAAGGACTGCTAGTGTGGACAATAGTAGTGCAGATGACGGTAGGGTAGCAGATATAATGCGCCGAAGAATTGGTACAGCTGCTGCGCTGATAGCTAGTGGTACTAAACCTTGGGATGGGAGTAGCTCGTTGCCTGAGTTTAGCTATCGCGATCGAGTTAGATCTGATCTTAAAACAGCTTTTGGAGCCATATTTACAGATCACTATGTCAGCTCAGTT
>DATEBN010000077.1:0-8691 GCA_035287785.1 Candidatus Babeliales bacterium | reverse complement strand
AAAAGATGTAATTTAGATAAAATTACTGTAGTATATATATAAATCGATCAAAAACGTAAACAACTATAAACGCAAAACTTGTTGCAGGTCTATGGAAAAAAATAAACAAATTCATACAATTGCTTTGCATGACAAAGATACTGGTTCAGTGGAACTACAGGTTGTAGCTCTAACTGCCAGAATTAATGAGCTATCAGGGCATTTCAAAACTCACTCAAAAGATTTCAGCTCAAGACGCGGCTTATTAGCTATGATTAATCGCCGCAAAAAATTCTTGCTCTATCTTAAAGGTAAGAAAAAAGATGTATATGCCAAGTTAATTGAAAATCTTGGATTAAGGCGCTAGGGAGCTTACCTGAATGGTGAAAAAATTTACTCTGCCAGAGTTTGGCTATGAAGTACAAATCGGTAAATTTGCAGCGCAAGCTGATGGTGCAGTTTGGCTGCAACGTGGCGGAACTGTAGTTCTATCAACCGCTTGCCAGGCTCCACAGAGAGATTTTCCCGGTTTCTTACCATTATCTGTGGACTATCGTGAGTCTTTTTCAGCTGCTGGTAAAATTCCCGGCGGTTATTTTAAGCGCGAAGGTAAATATTCTGACAAAGAAGTTTTAACTTCCCGTCTAATTGATCGTGCATTACGACCACTTTTCCCAGATCATTTTTTCAATCAAATTCAGGTGTTAACGACTGTTTACTCTGTAGATCGTGATAATTCGCCGAATACCATGTCATTATTATCATCTTCGTTAGCGCTTTGCTTATCACAGATCCCATTTTTTGGTCCGGTTGGTGTAGTTGAAATTGTGCGTGTAGATGGCAACTGGATTTTTAATCCGACCTTTCCGGAAATGCAAGCTTCACCAGTACGCTTAGTGATCGCTGGTACAGTCGATGGCATTTGTATGCTAGAAGGCTCTGCAGACGGGATCGTTGAGCACGAACTTTTAGAATTATTAAAACAAGCGCATGTTAAAATTAAAGTTCAGATTAGCTGGCAAGAAGAGATTTGCCGTGCTCTTGGAATTAAAAAAGCACCATTTCAAGATAGTACTTTTGACTGGGCAACCTGGGGTAAACGCGCCGCTGAGTTTTATACTAACGATAAATTAAATTCAGTTTGCGTAGCTGATAAAAAAACACGTGGTGAAATTGAAGCACAATTCGCTACAGATTTCTTGGCTTTATATCAAACAGAAATCACTGAGATTGCTTTTGGTAAAGAAAAAGCGCTCTATGCCCTTGATCATACTTTCAAAGCTTTGTTTACAGACTTCACTATGAAACGTGGCAAACGTGTCGATGGTCGTGATTTTAATACAGTGCGTGCTGTGAGTGTTGAAACTGCTTTATTGCCATTTGTGCATGGTTCAGCTTTATTCCAACGTGGTGAGACACAAGCGTTAGTATCAACTACGTTAGGTGGCGGCCAAGATGAGCAACGCATCGAAGATTTAATGGCAGGTGATACCACTAGGCGTTTCTTATTACATTATAATTTTCCGCCGTTCTCAGTTGGTGAAGTTAAGCCAATGCGCGGACCTGGTCGACGCGAAGTTGGGCACGGAGCTTTAGCTGCTTCAGCTGTAGCGTCAGTATTGCCTACTAAAGAGCAGTTCCCATATACCATTCGCGTGATTGCCGATATTTTAGAGTCTTCTGGTTCTTCTTCAATGGCGACTGTTTGTGGCACAATTATGTCACTCATGGATGCTGGCGTGCCGATTGAGCAAATGGTTTCCGGAGTTGCAATGGGCTTGTTTAAGAGTACCGACGGTAAATTTCAAGTGATTACCGATTTGAGTGGCTTTGAAGATGAGTTCGGTTGGATGGATTTTAAAGTAGCTGGCACCGATGCTGGTATTACTGCAATCCAAATGGATATTAAAAATAAAGGCGGTTTACCGTGGGAAGTGTTCGAGTCAGCATTAGAACAAGCGAAAGCTGGTCGTGCTGTGATTATGGAAAAAATGCGCACGGTATTATCTAAGCCTAAAGCTGAATTATCTAGCTTAGTTCCTAAGATTATCTCTTTCAAAATTAACACTAATAAGATTGGCGCTGTAATTGGTACAGGCGGTAAAATCATTCGTGAAATTATCGAAAAAACTGGTACTACAATCGATATCGCCGATGACGGTACTGTTAATATTTTCGGTCATCCAGGTGAAAACTTAGATATGGCGGTCAACTGGGTTAAGACTCTGGCTGGCAATATCGAAGAGGGTGCAGTTTATATTGGTAAAGTTCGTAGACATGCGGAATTTGGTATGTTTGTAGAATTAGTACCAGGTCAAGATGGCTTGTTGCATATCTCTGCGATTCCAAAAGCTGAGCAACGTGACTTGGAAACACACTATCCATTGAATAGTGATTTACCAGTCGAAGTGGTGGCTTATGATGCGACTACTGGTCGCATTCGCTTAAAAATAGCACCGAAATAAGCTTAAGTTATTTAAAGAATAATTTAGCTTGGTAAAACTTGGTAAAATAAGTATAGAAATTGGGGTTTGGGTAATACCAAGCCCCAATTGTTTAGTAATAATATTAAATTTAATTAATCGAGAAAGATCAAAGGTGTTTGTATGAAACTTAAGTTGTTCAGTTTAGGTTTGTTATTCATACTAGCTAGTTCTGGTCTAGTTGTCTGCCAAGAAAAGGTTGTTACTGTAGAAGATTCATGCCAGATTGGTAAAGATGGCCGAGAGATTGAAGCTTCTCGCAAGACAATCCATCGTGTAACTATACCATTAAATTCTAATAATTATGATCATCTGACTTTTTTTCATGATGGTGCACCAAAAGATTGCGAAGACGAAATTTGTAAGCCTAAGCCAGTGCCAGTATCAACTGCAGCTAGTACTAGTAATAAAACTGCTGTAGCAAAACCACAAGCAGGCTCTTTAGCTACTGATTCTGAGTCAGATTCAAAAGATCGAGAAAGAAAATACAAAAAGTTTCTAGCTGATCATAAGCGTAGCCAAATGTTTGAGTACAATCTTGGTCGTTATGATGAAGCTGAAAGTGAAAAAAAATTTTACTTGGGGGCTGCGATAGCTGGTGGCACTATAATGTTAATCGCAGCTGCTAGATCTATCAGAGCTAAATAAAAACAAATTATTTTTTATTAAATTTATAAGGGCCGGAGTAATATCTGGCCCTTAACGCTGTACACGGTTTTGATATTATGCTAGGCCTAGATTAGTGAATTTAATTTAATCAAATTTTTTTAGGGGATCAGTGCTATGTCAAAACATATTGAAGCGTGTAAGCATTGTATTCAAGAATGTAAAAAATGTGTTGAGGCCTGTCAGAAATGTGCTGATGGTTGCAAAAAACATGGAGCATGTGATGATTGTAAATCTTGCATGCAAAGTTGCCAGGACTGCATTAAAGCTTGTCTCGCCTGTATTGTTCAATGTAAAGATCACTTGAAGCACTGTAAAGATCAAAAATGCGTCCAGGCTTGTGAAGCATGTATTAGAAAATGTGAAGATTGTATTAAGGCTTGCCAAGCATGTTGCCAGCAATGTAATGAAGATGAGCAACAATGTGTCACCTCGTGTGAAAAATGTATCACAGCCTGTCAGGCCTGCATCAAGGCTTGCGAAGAATGTATTAAGCAAGACTGTTGCTAAAATTAATAACTTAACTATAAACCTATGTGCTACTCTTTTGGTCAGCTTAGCTACTATAAAATAGTTAGAAATTAGCATACCAAAGTATAAAGTTATTTGTTTATAAACTTGTTAACTTTTTGCAGCTACTGTTGACGTATCGCACAGCTTAACTAATGCTGCTTGAATAAATTCATTATCATTTAAATCATCGGGAATGATCGCACCAGCTTGCAGCAATAATGTAATAACTTCAACATTCATATGGTGCCTGGATGATTTTCGGGCAGCCCAGCTTAAAGCAGTCCAGCCACTCCGAGTAACAGCATTTATATCAGCACCATGCTCGAGTAACAATTTAACAATAGTGTCAGCACCTTTAAGGATTGCAAACATTAAAGGTGTACAGCCTTCTGGGTCTGCCAAGATAGCATTGACATCAGCGCCATCTTGTAGAGCTTTGGCAACGTATGCGGGGACATTCAGGACAATAGCGGCATCTAACTGTTGATTTAATTTAGCTTGCGCTGATGCAGCATCTTTTGCGGTAGTTTTTTCGATTGGTGCTAGTACTGGTGTTGATATTGGTTCTAGTACTGGTGTTAGTACTTTAGTAGCGTTTTGTGTTTGCAAGCGTGGTTTTATCCAATATTTATAACTAGCCCAGCAAACAGCAGCTATACTAGCTACACCAATTGCAATCCCAGCACGAGAAGAGTTACTAGCTTTTTCCATGCTATTAATTTGCAGTGAGCTTAAAGTCATACTAGTCAGTAAAAACACTGGTAATATTCTAGATAAAATTGGGTTATTTTTAGATAAATTCTTCATGATCTAACTCTCCATTAATTAGTTAAAAATATTTGCTTAAAACTATCTATTTAAACCTTAATATACCCTATAGTAGGAGGGGGCGCAAAAGCCCCCTAGCTAAACCTGGGGGGTACTAAAGCTTGTGAAATCAGGTATAATTAAAAATATCTGAAATTTAACCTGTAAATACACGAAAAAGACCTAAAATGACCCGGAATCATGGACGGGGGCTAGATCAGCTCCGAGCACTAAAAGTAACTTTTAACCCCTATGGCTATGCTGATGCATCAGTGTTAATCGAACAGGGGTTAACTAAAGTGCTGTGCTCCGTGACCCTAAATGACCAATTACCCCCGCATTTACGTAACCAGAAGACCGGTAGTGGCTGGTTGACCGCTGAATATGCCATGTTGCCCTCAGCGACACAGGTACGAACTACGCGCGAAGCAGTAACTCAGAAACGTAATGCCCGCTCTATGGAAATTTCTAGATTAATCGGCCGTTCTTTTAGATCTGTGATTAACTTAAATTTACTGGGTGAACGTACTATTCAAATTGATTGTGAAGTTTTACAAGCGGATGGTGGTACCAGAGTAGTGGCGATTTCGGGGACTAATTTAGCGTTAAGATTAGCGCAAGCCCGCTGGCTACAAGTAGGTTTAATTAAAGAGCCGGTGATTAAACAAGATGTAGCTGCCATATCAGTTGCACTAGTGCAAGAGCAGATATTATTAGATCCAGATTTTACCGAAGATAGTAGCGCCACAGTTGATTTTAATTTTGTGCTAACTAAAGATAGCAAAATTATTGAAATTCAGGGTACGGCTGAAACAGCGCCGGTGAGCTGGGAGCAGTTTGAACAGTTTAAAAAATTAGCGCAAGTTGGCACACAGGCGATTTTTAATTGTTTAGAACATGAATATCAAAAATTATGGCAAACTGGCTTTCCCGATTTTCCCCACTATATGCAAATCCAGCTTTCTAAAAAAATGAGACAGCATGTTTCAGATTGAGCAGTTATTTAGCCCAGAGTTTTGGCGGAAATCAGGCCGTGCTGTTTATGTATTAATAGATCCAGAATATAGCTATTTATTTTGTGCGTGGTTAAAAGAGGCACTTAAGCTAAAGGGTGTAAGTTTTATAAATTTGGATCTTAATAATGTCGATCTAGCTGGAATTAAGTCTAGTTTAGCTATGAGCTTACTAGGTCAGAATATGTTTTTTTGGTTGGGTGATATTACAGTCTGGCCAGCTAAAAAACGGTTAGAATTATTACAGTATTTAAATTTATATACGGGGCCACATAGGGTAGTTTTTTTTAGTACTCCCGAAGATTTAGTAAATATTAATAATAACTTAGAAATTATTAACTTAGAGCAAGTAGAATTATCTAGCGCTGGGATAATTAAATTAGCTGAGCTGTATAGCCAAACGTATAACTTAAAATTAGCGCCAGTGTTTTTGGGTAAATTAACTAAATTAAAAACTAAACTCACGCTCGATCAAACTTATTTATTATTACACTATATGACAGCATTTGG
This sequence comes from Candidatus Babeliales bacterium, assembly GCA_035287785.1. Lineage (GTDB taxonomy): Bacteria > Babelota > Babeliae > Babelales > JABDEC01 > CANKVQ01. The sequence continues at coordinate 2,720 of DATEBN010000077.1, read as the reverse complement.
TGATCGTTGTGAGCTGTTTTTTGAACAGTGGCTCAGTAAAATTGTGGTTTTGGAGCAAACACTATTTGATTTGAGCACCCAATTTTTTGCTCGTAAACCAGAGCAGTTTTTTTTAGCTTGGGAAAAATTTGGTATAGATTATACAGTCCAGTTTTGGACCGCTTATTGGTCAGAACAACTGTTTCGGGCTTACTATTTTGTGCAGTTTCAACAAGCAGGTGATTTAATTAGTGCTAAACGCATCGCTTATAGGTTGCCGTTCTCTTTTACGCAAAGTGACTGGCGTAAATTTAGTACATCAGAATTATATCAGGCTCATAATTTTATTAGATCAGCTGATTTTGAACTTAAATCTGGTTCAACCGAAATTTTGTTAGATCTGTTTTATCTTAAATTTTTTAATAGTGAGTTTCTTGCCACGCCGTAGTTTTAACGTAGGCGGGTTACTTGAATCTATCTAAAGTAATCACACCACCCGACATAATAATCGCCATTGCTTCATGTCTACTAAGTGCCGATACCGTAAATTTTTCGGCGGGTAAAATAATAAAGTGACCAGTGACCGGGTTAGGGCTATTGGGGATATAAATTTTATAATATTTAATCTCGGGCTTAGGTGCTAACTCGGCTGGTAGTTCACCAGTTAAAAAACCCAAACTAAAAACATTTTGACTAGGGAACTCGGCGGTAACTACCGTATGGAAACCCATTTGATTTTGTGAAGCGATGAGCGCATGCGAAAGTTGCTTGATCCCAGAATAGACCGGTTTAACCAATGGCAATCTAAATAAAACCTGTTCTTTTAAAAAACTAATTATGGGGCGTAATAATAAAACTTTCGAGATTAAGCCGATAAATAAAATTAATAGTAGTACGACAATTACTTCAGAATACGGAAAAGCGTCAAACAGTTTTGGATTAAGATTTTTAATGGGCGTTAGCCAACCCTGTAAGATTCTAAAAGAGCCCCGAAAAATAAAAAATGTCAGCGTAATGGGTAAGATAGTTAATAAGCCAGTTAAGAACAGTGTTTTAATATTAGAGATAACTTTTTCAAGTTTGTGGTTCATGCGACGGCCCTTTAAGCGCTGGTTTAAATTTTAATTTCAGTATATCAGTTTCATACTCTACTAGTCGAATATTAGCGGGTAATAATAGTTGTTGATTAATTAAACTAATCTCTTGTTCAGTAATTTTAGAACTATTTTGATTTAAGTTAGCTGGGTCTAAATTAGTTTGGCCTAAATTAGTATTTGCTAAATCTATATGGGTTACTAGATCTGCGGGATTTAAATTATATAAAACTTGGCGGGTACCCGAAATTTTTACTTTAGTAGTTTCTGGGCCATCGACTACATAATTTTTGGGTAAATTATAAAAAGCGACTGGTACACGAATAGTCTGTTGAACTAACTGTGTTTTAGCGATGGTAACCCATAATCCATAGCCACAAATCAAGGCCATAATTTTATAGATCAGTAGAATTGGTATTTGAACTTTGTTTTTTAAGATCATGCCAATTTACTCCCGGTTCTGATTTTGAGATTGCTTGATTTTTACGTAGATATTGTTGTAATACTTTAATAATGTCATTAGTGTGTAAATTTTTAGTTAGTTGCCCCTGTGCGATTAAACTAAATTGGTGTAATTTTTGATCAACTTCCAGTAAAATTAGATCAGTTTGCTGTGATAGTAATAAACAGTTGTCGAAGGTCGAATTGGTTAAATTAGCATGTGTAAAATTAAGATTCCAGCTGGTATTAATAGCAATTAAAGTACCATCTTGGGCGAGCCACAAAATTTTATTGTTATCATAAAGTGGACTGTTTAAAATTGTCTCTAATAATGGCTTACTAATAGCACAATTGATCGTACATTCTGAACTTAAGAAACTGCTTAAACTATCGACTCCTTCAATGATACAGATCAGCTTTTGATTCTTTTGGGGACTAGTCATGCAAACGGCGATTAAATTTTCGACCCAGTTATTGGGAATTAAAATTTTAGCGGGAATAATTTTTTTAAGCGCCACAAAATTTTTCTGCAAAGTTTGTTGATGGACTAGTACAAATAACATTAAAATTAGGGGCCAGCAATTTAAAACTAAATTACTGAGATTAGTTAAGTTCAAATAATTAACAGTAGTAATGGCCATACACGTTGCAAAAAAAACTGGGGCTAAATTTTTCTGACGATCATATTGTAGCCAGCGCGCAAAATAATAGATTGCCATGCTAATCAATAAAATTTCCATTAAATCTGTATAATTAAAAATTAATAAATCGCGCAAATATGATTGGATATTAGTTAAACCAAATATACTATACATATAAGTAGTTCCTACGCTATTAGTTTTTACCCTAAACTTCGAAGTTATTTTTTAATATCTTTGCCGCTCAGACTAGGACGCCAAATTTAATTTGTACAGATTTCAGATTTTTGGGTACAATTTCACGGGATTTGTTTTAAATTTAAGATTTTAATAACAGTTTAGGGAATTGTATGAGTTTAAAAAAAGTTAGTATATTAGCAATTTTCTGCTTGGTCGGTCTGCAAGTTTGTGCCATGGCGCCAGCTAGTGATGGTTATGTGGCTGGTGATGACCGTTATGTAACAGCATCACCCACTAGGCGCAGAACGTCGTCGATAGATTTGGGGGATAGAGGTGCACCTGGTGCTAACAGTGACGTTTTACGACCAGAAGAATTAAGAAGCAGAAC
>DATEBN010000076.1:0-5754 GCA_035287785.1 Candidatus Babeliales bacterium | reverse complement strand
TATAATCACCTCTAATTAATGCTTCTTTTTTACACCTACTCCAATTTTTTATTTTTCTTTCACTAATAAATGCATCATCACGCGAATCAAAGCTTTGACTATAAACTAGTTTCACTGGCAATTTTTTAGATGTATAACATGGATAAAAATTATTTTGATGCTCAGATAATCTCTTTTCAAGATCATCTGTATGACCAGTATAATATGAACCATCACTACATTTAAGTATGTAAACAAAAAAATCTGACATAAAATCTGCCGTATTTATTTTATTTCGTACCCGCAACATCCCTCGACTACGCTCGGGACGAGCGGATCAATGTCAATTTACAAATATCAATACATGAAAAAATCAATATCAAGATACAAACAAGAAAAATTTATCCAAATATTACTCAAATTAATTATCAAACTATTTAATTCTGCACCACCTTGACGCGAACTTCTGCTAACTGATCCAGTTTTAAAATCGTGCCGGCTAAGGGCCACTGCTCTGTAATTAAATAATTATTGTGACTGTTATACCCATTGCTATCGCTAATATTATCACCAGTGTCTGCAAAACTATTCTTATTTAAATCTAAGTTAACTACTACTAATTTTAAATTATTTTGGTGTAAAAATTCTTGCACCTGCATTAACTCTAAGTTAACTAAATCGGGCATTAGTACCGGCTGATTTTGCCCAGCGCTCAGATAAATAGTCACTTGTCGTTTATGCATGGGACTATTTGGCACTGGATTTTGCGCAATACAAGTGCCAGCTTTTTGGACACTAGGCTGCATGTAACTTAAAATTTTTAAACCATCTGGCTGAGTTAAATTTTTAATTTCCACACTAGTTTTACCAATTAAATTTGGCGCTAAAGTAGCATCCGGCTTACGTGATGTAACTACAAAAATAGTTTGATTCGGCTTAATCGTTTGGCCGGCATACGGCTTTTGACTAATAATAATTTGATCAGGCAAACTCGGATCAGTTTTTTCAGTAATAATTCTGAGATTTAAATTTTGGGCTGAGCAATTTTTTAAAGCATCGTAAAGCTGATGCCCAACAATATTGGGGGTCAGTAATTCTGGTGTTGGTTGGAAAAAGTTAATCAGTTGATAGCCCAACAAAAAAGCGATGAACGGAGTGATCCACAAAAAATTTCTTAAATTAGTTTTAAACACGTTTAGCTTTCGCAGTCATATATTTGGTAATTTCTGTTAATAATAATTCTGGTTTTTCTGTTACTTGATCTTGATCTAAGACCGTCCAGGCTTCGCATAAAGCTTCGCCGGATTTTATTTGATATTGCTTAGCAAACGCTTGGGCGTTAGCAACTTGGTGACTAGTAGTACCAGTTTTTAGCGGGATCACAATCGCCGGCTTATTAAAAAACAAGATTTCTGCTAACACGCCCGCTCCTGCGCGGGTAATAATAATATCAGCTAAATTATAGAGTTGCGCAATTTCGTGGGTATAGGTAAACAAATAAGCGGGAATCTGGTGCTGCGCGTAAAACTGTTTTAATTCTGCCAGATTAGTGTTAGCGCCCGTTTGATGAATAACTTGAATTTGCTTAGCTAGTGGTGCTAGCTGTAGCGCTAAATTGTTTAGGTACGTTGAGCCTTGGGAGCCGCCTAAAATAAAAATTGTCAGGCGGTCGGGTTGGGTAATTAGCGTGTCAAAACTAATTGGTGGTAGATCGCGATCTTGTGCTGTAAATCTGACCGGATAATCAACTAACTCACATTTCGCTTGTTCAGTTGCGCGCCAGAAATTTTTAGTTTCAGCAAAACAGATTTTAATTTTGTTAGCTAACGGGGCTAAAAACATAATCGTTTTGCCAGGCTCTAAATTTAGTTCATAGAGCTCGATGGGAATGCCCAAAATTTTAGCTGAAAAACAGACGGGGATGGCACTAATCCCGCCGGTCGTAATGACGCGTGTCACTTGCGCTGTACGTAAAATTTCCCGTGATTTTAAAACAGTTTGGATTAATTTATAAATAAATTTTGGATAAAGCCAAACTTTTTGATACGGGAATTTTGGTAACTCTAAATATTTAATAGTATTAATAAAATTATATTTAGCTAAAATATCGCGCTCTAATTTATGATCTAAAGTAATAAACAGAATTTTAGAGTCTGGCGCGAGCTTACTAGCAATGGTAGCACATGGGATCATATGGCCCCCGGAATGGGCGGCGACAAAACAAATTGTCTCCCCAGTGCTTCCCTTTGTTTCCCCAGTATCCGTCCCATCCCTCGACAAGCTTCGGGACGAGCGGGAAGAAATATTCTTATCTTTACCTTGGGTCATGATTTGCACCTAACTAAAAAATTTTTCAGCGCTAAGCGCAATTCGGGATCAATAATCTTTTTCAGTGTCGCCTGCTCTTGCACGCTAAGTTTAATAATAACAGGTTTAATCACAGCTGGGATTTTAGCACAAGTAACACTTGCTCCAGAGTTAACTTGATTTAATTTAATTTTGGGCTGGTTCACATATCTAAATCTTAGTTCAGTGAAATAAGCTTCGCCAATAAATTTATTAATCTGGGCTAATAGTAAATCTGACATGCAATAAAGTTCTTGCATCCAAGCGGTATCATAAACGCCTAGGACCACCATGCGTTGTTGCACCCGCTCGATACACATGCGCGTGCTCAGTTTGCCACTAATTTCTGGCCAGTTTACCAATAATTTACGCTTAAAAAACTCGGCTGGATGATCACCAGCTCGAGCAAAGATAATATTCTCTAAAAGTTTAGCTAGTGGCTGCACGATAAATCTCAACAGTCTCAGGATGATCTAAATCGGTCGTCTCAGTGCCAGTGTTCCAATTAATATAAGTGCGCTGTAATTTTGGATCAACTAGAAACTCTGTGACTGGCGTTTTTAATCTTTCATGTAAGCCTAGCCAAATGGGAAAAGCAGTCCAAGAGGCATAGGTATTATGACCCATCGATTGGTTACCATCTTGGCCAATATACACGAGCGTAGTGAGATTGGGAGTCGAGCCAGCGAACCAACAGCTGCGTGAATCATTAGTGGTGCCAGTCTTGCCAAACGCCGGTGTTTTAAAACTACTATTATGAAATAATTTTAAGCAATTTTGCATGCTAAGCTCTAATACCTTGGCTACTTGACTAGTAATTTCGACTGGTAACACCTGCTCGCGATCAATCTGTTTTTTCCAGATTTTATGCCCCCAGCGATCTTTGACCCATTTTAAATAGTGTGGTTCGACATAGACCCCACCATTCGCAAAGACATTAAAAGCACCGGTCGCTTCTTTCAATGTGACATCGACACAACCCAGCGCCAGCGATAAATAGGGGTTAACGACATTAGTTAACCGTAAACGTTGGGCTAATTTAACTACTTCGGCGATATCTAATTTTTGTAACAGTTTAATTGGGACAATATTATTAGAGATCGCTAACGCTTTAGCTAAACTCATTTGGCCAATAAACTCACGCGTATTATTACGTGGTGCCCAAACTTGATTATTCACCAGCAGTTCAATCGGTTCATCGATTTCAGTTTCGGTAAAATTATGACCATTTTGTAACGCTACCGCAAAAATAATTGGTTTAAAAATCGAGCCGATCTGGCGCCGGGCTTGCAATGCGCGATTATATTTAGATTGCGTAAAATCTAAGCCACCGATTAGCGCACGTATTTCACCAGTTTTCGAATCGATGGTCATTAATGCGCCATCAATTTGATCGCGTAACTCAGCTCGCAAAGCTTTGACACGCGCATTAAATTGTTGATTAGCAATTTGTTGGATCTTTTGATTCAGTGTCGTTTTGATAACTAAGCCGCCAGAGTAGAGCTGTTTTTTGCCAACCTGGACTTCTAAAAAAGTACGAATCGTTTCTTTTAAATGGGGCGCTAGCACAGATGTGTCGTAAGTCGTTAAGCCCAACGGTTGCTGAATGGCAAAATCAAAGGTCGCTTGATCGATCAATTTTTGATGAAACAACTGTTTTAAAATTAAATTACGCCGGTTAAGTGCCGATAATGGACAAAGCAGCGGACAGTATTGCACTGGCGATTTAATCACACCCGCTAAAGTAGCCGCTTCATGCGGCTGAATATCTTGAATATTTTTACCAAAGAATCGTTTGCTGGCGGCCGCTACACCGTAAATTCCACAACCTAAATAAATATGATTTAAATAAATCTCTAAAATCTGCTGTTTAGTAAATTGCCGTTCAATTAAAATCGCAGCAATCTGTTCTTTAATTTTACGCGTAAAAGTTTTTTGGGAATCTAGATACAGTAATTTTACTAACTGTTGCGTAATCGTGCTGGCACCTTGAACTTTGCGACCAGATTTTAAATTAGCCCAAATCGATCGCATAATCCCCCGGTAAGAGATCCCCTGATGGTTAAAAAAATCACGGTCTTCGGTCACGAGAAAAGCATTAATCACACAATCTGGGATTTCGGTCAATGGTACCGGATCACGCCGATCGAGCTCAAAACGACCCCACTCTTGATCATGATCATCTAGTAAAATCGAAGCTTGACCTGGATCGTAGTTTTCAAAAACAGCGAAATCGATCAAGGGATTTTGCTGTAAATAGACAGCTATTCCAGCGACAAAAGCACTCGCACAAATTATGAGGGTGAGTAAAATAATCGATCTAATACGCATAGCTATTATTATAGCCGGATTTTAAATTTAAAGTTATATTCTTTGGCATGTTAATCGTGCTTTTTCTATTATTTTTTGATCTCTGTTTAGCGGGCTATTTACATAGTTTTTGGCTCAGTACCGTATTAGCTTATTTTGTAATTCAGGTTGCTTATCAGAGCGAGCACCACTGGTGGCCCAAAATTATACTCAGTGGTTTATGCTTAATACTCGAAAGCTTTATTAAATACCCCTATTATGAAACCACCGTAATTTTAATTTTTTTAATAGTGCTAATTGGCCAATATCTCGCGATCGAGTTAAATAGTCGCAGGCTAGCTAGTTATTTAATTTTAGTGATTTTTTTAGGGCTACAAAGCTCGGGGTTAATTATCCAGGCGGTCCAGCATGGTGATCCCAGTATTGTCACCGTGGGGCGCCTGATCATCGAACTAAGCTTAGATTTGGCGGTAATTACGCTATTTTTAAAAATTCCCTGGCTGACCAGAAAAAATTTGATCTTGTGATAAAAATCCTGATTTTGTGCTATTCTGAGGGGTATATTTCAGTTCTTTCAAATTCGATTTGCCCCTACTACGCTCTAGCGAGCTATGACCGTGTCCGCCATAGCTGAAAGCGACGGCTGGAAGGGTTGGTAGGCAGATTGGGCAACCGCTCGTCATTTGTGATACAAATGGCGGGAGGAAAGTCCGGACTCCGAACGAAGTAGGTACCGTGGAAGAAGCTATTGATTTAGTAATTCAATCAGGGGGGACGTAAGTCCATGGATAGTGCCACAGAAAATAACCGCCTGTTATTTAGATAAATTTAATTAGTTTATACAAATGACGGGTAAGGGTGAAAATGGGCGGTAAGAGCGCCCAAGCTATTTAAGTAATTAAGTAGCGGGGTAAACCCTACCTGGAGCAAGACAAAGCAGTATGTCCGATGATTCGTTTCGATTTAAACATACGGGTATGTCGCTTAGATAAATGGTTGCCACTGTTGCATAAACAGTACAGAATCCGGCTTATAGATCTGCCAACTCGAAGCAAAATTAAGTAACTTACGACCGGCCCTTCCAGCCGTTGCTCTAAATAATTATGATGGACACAGTGG
>DATEBN010000075.1:0-3249 GCA_035287785.1 Candidatus Babeliales bacterium | reverse complement strand
CCCTGGAATCAGCACACATGGAGTTATGAACGGTGGAACCTTGTTAGTAGGAGATAATATTAGTACCTTAGCTTTAGCCAAAATTTTGTCACTTAAGTATAATTTAGATTTTTATTATACCTCTTTTAGGCATTCAGATCTTTTCGTTTTGGATAAAGTGGAAAAAAAAATCGAATATTCAAATTTTAAGTTAGATAAAGCTATTCATGTCACTTGCGATAGTGATATTCAAAAACATTTAGGTAAATCAGAAAACCTACTGTTCTTCACGGGTATAGGTACCAAAATTGATGGAATTAAACCTGAGTGGGTGCAAGCATTGAAAGCTATAGTGCAACTTAAAGAAGTTCCTAAGGCTGCAATTAGCTTGCCTAAAAATATAATTACTGTGGCATTGCATATACGTAAAGGGAATGGTGGTGGAGAATATTATGATGGCGAGCAGTCTTCTTTGCAATATTTTACCCAAAAAGTTGTACCGGTAGTTTATTTAACCCACGTAAGTGGGTATCCATTTGAATGGGATGCTTACAAGCGTAAAAAACCTGTGATTATTGATAATTGGTTTAGCTGGGCTTATGAATCAAATATTAAGCGAAATAAACCACCTGATACAATTGGTGACTATTATACCAAATTTCCACCTGATCAGTTCTATGTTGATCAGGTTATTAAATTATCCAAAGAACTCAATGATATTCCGTTGCATGTGCAATTATTTACCGCAGATAAGCAACCGCTAGAATTGCTACAGAAAATAAAACAGGCTGTGAATAAGCCAAATATTGTTTTTCAGTATGCTGGTGGTGATGAAGCTTTGACATTTAGAGATAAAATCGCTAGAGATTTACATGGCATAGCGCAAGCAGATGTTTTAATTCGGTCGCAATCATATTTTTCTAGAGCAGCAGAAATTATGGGTGATCATAAATTGGTTATGTATCCTTTAGAAGCGCAATGGCATGGTCCAATGTTAATTATGCGTAAAATTGTGATTAAGGGTTCTTTCGATAATTTACGTAAATTTGCAGGCGAAAAAGCTAAATTACGGCACTAACTTGAATAGTTAAAATTGTTGAACAGATAGGTAGTCACATGGAGATGCTTACAGGTAAGCTTGATTATAAAAGCAAGAGTTTAATAATTAGCATTGTGGTATTAAACCTTAATTTAAATTTGTTGGCTGATGATAATAATCAAAAATACGTCGTACATGGGTGGGAGTCTTGTTTTTTTTCTAATTTTATAGGCGTGTTGAATCATCTTTTATGGGCTGATAGAAACGGAAAGATACCGGTTGTTTATTGGGGAGAAAATTTTCTTTACTATGAGCCAACCGCTCCAAGCCAAAATGCCTGGCAGTATTATTTTGAGCCAGTTTCTAAGCTAGATTATAATTTTTCAGAAGATAAATTTGATAATTTAGTGGGGGGGGTTCCACAATATTGGGTAAAAGATGGATATCAACTTACTCACAATAATCAAAGTGCGTACCAACAAGGGCTAAGAGATGCTTGTCATGACATAATCGATAAATACATTAAAGTAAGAAATCATATTAAAACTAAAGTAGATTCGTTTTATGATATGCATATGAAATCTGTAATAACAATTGGTATCCATCTTCGTGGTTCTGATAAATATACGGAAGTTGGGCATATTGATGTCTATAAGATAATCAATCAAGCAAATGAATTGGCAAATAGTTTGGGTGATAATGTACAATTTTTTGTGGCTACGGATGAAATAAGATTATTGAATTTGGCAAAAAAACATCTAAATAGGCCAATGATTAATCGAGAGTCTACTAAGATTGAGAATTTACATACTAATTTATCTATTGTTCAATATATGCTAGCTGACGAGAAAGGAAATTTAAATAAGCTATTATTAGGCGAAGAAGTGTTAATTGATACACTTCTTTTATCAAAATGCAATACTTTAATTTGTACTCCTTCGTTAGTTTCGCAAGGAGCAGCTTATTTTAATAACAAGATTCCATGTTATGTAATCACAGAAAACGGGCGCCAAAACTCATGGATTATCGACATTTATCTAAAATGTTTAAAGATAGTATTGGAGTGTACTTATGTATAAGTTTAATTATAAACTAAAGAATTTAATAATAATTTTTTCAAGTATTCTGTGTTTAAATTTGACCAATTCTATTAATAGTTATTTTGTAACTATTGAGCCAACCAAAATATCTCAATTTGAGATTGAGCGTTTGAATCGTACTTTTAATATGTTACTTAAACGAAGCCCAGCAGAACCATTAGATTATCGAAAGGTTGAAGTTGGCACGCTAAAAATATCAGATAATGCTAAGACATATGTCAATCAAGTGCTAGATGCTAATAGATTATCCTATGGACCATTTCTGCAAAAATTTGAGAAATTATTTGCTAAAGCCCACGAAGGCAAATTTGCCTTAATTAGTAACAGTGGTACTAGTTCTTTGCAAATAGCGGTACAAGCCCTGAAAGAGTTACATGGTTGGCAAAATGGTGATGAAATTATCGTGCCAGCAGTTACTTTTGTAGCTAGCTCTAACGTTATATTACATAATAATTTAGTGCCAGTATTTGTAGATGTAGACCAAGATTTTTACGAATTAAATCCCAAATTACTTGAAGCTAAAATTACGCCCAAGACTAGAGCTATTATGCCAGTCCATCTGTTTGGGCAGCCCTGCGACATGGGTCCAATTTGGGAATTAGCCAAAAAATATAATCTTAAGATTATTGAAGATTCTTGCGAAACTATGCTAGCGCGCTACAAAGGTAAAATGGTGGGAACTTTAGGCGATATTGGTTGTTTTTCTACTTACGTAGCCCATTTACTAACCACTGGTGTTGGCGGCTTTTCAGTCACTAATAATCCCGAATACGCGGTCATGATGCGTTCTTTGCTGAATCATGGGCGTGACTCAATCTATATTACGATCGATGATGACGATAATTTATCTTCGGAACAATTAAAAGAGATTATTGCGCGCAGATTTTCTTTCGTATCAATTGGGCATAGTTTTAGAGTAACCGAAATGGAAGGCGCACTCGGTGTTGCGCAGATGGAAATTTTACCTGAGATTATTAATAAACGCCGCGCCAATGCAGCTTATTTATTAGAAAAACTGCAAGGGTTGCAAGAATTTATGCAATTACCAGCGACACGTGCTGAAACTGAACATTCATTCATGATGTTCCCAATGGTCTTAAAAAACCAAACTAAAGTTAATTTAGTAAATTA
>DATEBN010000074.1:0-4618 GCA_035287785.1 Candidatus Babeliales bacterium | reverse complement strand
ATAGCACAAGTTAAACACTCTGAGCGCATAGGCGTCTGTTTAGATACCTGTCATGCTTATGCTGCTGGATATGATTTAAGTACAGCTGATGGTTATGCGCAAACTTGGGCAGAATTTAAAAAGCATTTGGGTTACAAGTTACTAAAATTTATACACGTAAACGATTCCAAACAAGCAATCGGCTCACGCGTAGATCGTCATGAACATATTGGTAAAGGTAAAATTGGCAACTTAGGTTTCAAATTATTATTTAATGATCCGCATTTATTTGATATACCCAAGGTACTCGAAACCCCCCAAACAGATGGTTTGCAGGATGATGTACGTAATATGCAAACAATTGTAAATTTACTGGAAAATAAAAATCTTAATTTATTGGAAAATTTGAAACTAGCGGAATATTTAAAATAAAATGAGAGCTGATTGCGGCAGCCCTCATTAAGCAGTGTCCAAACCATACTAACCACAGCAGGACTATAAATTTATATAGTACGATTGTGTTATATGTTGCGCACAAAGACAAATGTGCAACATAATCGCTAAAAGCAACAACTATTTAGTTGGTAATTATTGGTATATATCGACACATTAGTTAAAACATGTTGCGAAAAGGTCCTTGTGCAACAAAAATGATTTGTCGGTAAATTAAAAAAAAATTACCCAGACCCACCATAAATTGAACCCAGCCCCCAATAATAGTAAGCTTTTTAGGTTAATTGCATTTAAAAAAAACCCCCAGGAAACCGTTGCAAGTAAACCAGTGCAACCAACTACAAGTCCTAAAATTTGCTGACGACTCCAACCTTTTTTTTGTAAGTAATGCGAAAAGTGATCTGGACTACCTAAGTAAATTGGTAAGTGCTTGGAGCTGCGAATTATAATTAAACCAGCTAACTCTAATAATGGCACGGCTAATAAAACTATGGGCAAAATAAACCCAAATTGATTATAAGTCGTCCAATTAATTGTAAATGGTAGATAGGCTATTATACCACCCAACATTAATGATCCACTATCACCTAAATAAATTTTAGCTGGTGGAAAATTATAAAATAAAAATGCCAGCAGTGCCCCAGTTAAACTAAGCAAAAACATCACTAATGGGTAATTTTGGTTGGCTAAAGCAAAAAATATAAGTGTTACGCTAAACATAAGTGCCACGATCGATGTTAATCCATCCATGACGTCGATTAGATTAAAAGCATTAATAATCGTCAAAAACCACAAAATAATTAATAGCAATTCTGGTATTGTACGATGACATAAATCTCCACCAAACGCAAAGTTCATAAGTAAGCACAAACTTACTGCACACAATTGACCTAGTAATTTTGATTTAGGTGATAATACATACAAATCGTCCCATAATCCTAAAAATAATAATAACACCGTAAGCAGCAAAACGGGCGCCATTAGCGCCCATGAACCATTACTAAAAAGAGAAATCGTAAAAAATGAAATTCCAGCCCCAGTAAATACAGATACACCACCTAAATACGGTACGACATAATGATGTTGTTTTAAGCGCCCATCCGGTACATCAAATATCTGCCAAGTTTTAGCCAAATAGATCAAGACCGGAGTCATTAAAAATGTAATTATAAATGCCAAAACTAATGCAAAAATAAATACCATCAATTATGCTGCCGTTCCTAGAATCTAAATTTATTGCGCTGGCTTAACAGTAGCATAGATCTCTACTAGATCGCCAACAATCCAATCATCAAACCCTTTAACCATCAAGGCACCTTCGTAGCCGGATGTGATTTTGTTAACTGATTTTTTCTCGCTTTGCAAACTCTTAATTGGACCCGCACCAACATAACTACGTCCACGTAAAACCTTAACTTCACTAGAACTAGTGACAAAGCCGTCGCGTACACCAAAGCCTGCAATTACACCAACACCTTTAATATCGAAAATTTTACGAATCGTAAGTGTACCAATTTTTTCTTTCTTAACTTCCACCACGCGCTTACTATCAATTAGCGCCTGAAGTTCATCGATTAATTTATAGATAATCGAAAAATTTAATACCTCAACTTTTTTTTGCCGAGCCAACTCGCGTGCCTGTGGATCAACTTTTACATTAAAACTAAAAATTTTAGCGCCTACCGAACCAGCTAACATAATATCTTTTTCACTGATATTGCCAACACTAGTAGATACTATTTTAATTAATTTATCTTTGCCTTTATTTAATTTATCAACACTATCACAAATTGCTTCACGTGAAGAATCAGCATCCGCCTTAATAATAATATTAATCGTGTCTGGTGTTACCTCAATCCCCATACCAGCACCACCCAGCTGCGGTGCTACTACCTGGTCCAGAGACTTGCGATGTGTATCAACTGCCACCACCTGTAAATAATCTCCAGCGCGCGGAATTTCATCAAAACCCGCAATTAATACTGGCTCAGAAGCACCAACCTGATTTAAATTTTTGTCGTTATTATCAATTAAAGCAGCTACACGACCACGCGTTTTACCACAAGTGAAATAATCACCCAATTTTAACGTGCCATGTTGCGCCACAAAAGTTGCCACTGGGCCGCGCCCTTTTTTGACATGCGACTCTAATACATAACCACACGCCGGTAATTCAGGGTCTGCAGTTAACTCTAGCATTTCAGCTTGCAACACCACCATCTCGAGCAATTTGTCTACGCCTTGACCAGTTTTAGCTGAAATTGGAATAGATACGACGTCACCGCCCCACTCTTCTGGCATTAACCCATATTGCGACAATTGTGTACGAATCACCTCAAGTCGCTCAATTGGCGCTTTGTCCATTTTGTTTACTGCTACAACTACAACAGCCCCAACTTGCTTGATATATTCGATCGCCTCAATAGTTTGTGGCTTAATACCATCATCACCCGCTACCACCAAAATCACCACATCTGCCACCGCTAAACCACGTGATCTAATGGCTGAAAATATCTCATGGCCGGGAGTGTCTAAGAAAACAATATCACCATGTGATGTAGCTACTTTATAGGCGCCCAAATGTTGTGTGATGCCACCAGCTTCGCGCGCAGCAACGCGTGTTTTGCGAATAAAATCCAAAAGCGTAGTTTTACCATGATCAACATGTCCCACAACCACTACAATTGGATCACGTCGCTTGACCTGCTCACCAACTATAATTTCTTTATTTTTATTAAGCGCGACCGAAGCTTGAACTTTATCTGGACGATCAATTTCAAGTCCCAAACGATTGGCCATTTTGGCAATTAAATCTACCGGCAAAACCTGATTGCGATTGCACACGGTACCCATTTTCAATAAATCTACAATTAACTCTGACGGTGCAACCCCCAGCAATTCCGCAAAATCACTGAGTATCATAGGCTTTAAAATAATTTTCTTACCACTGGTCGCTACCGCAGAAATACCCTTGGATAAATTAACCACCGGTCGCCCATCTGGCGCCAATGTTCCCGGGCCAGCACTAGCAAAATTATTGCTCGGCCGACTACGATTATTATTTATAACAGGTTTGCCAACAGGAGCTTTCGGCACCACCCTAGCAACACTCACAGGTACGTCTGCCACCGGCGTTGCAACCGCATGCGATTTAGGTTCTAGCGCTACAACAGAAGCTTTCGGGGCCATTTTTTGCGCCAAATAAGTTTGACCCTCGGGTGTTAAAACAGACATATGGCTAGTAACTTCAAAGCCACCCTCGCTCAATAGATCTAAAATCTTTTTACTGGGCACACCAGACTGCTTTGAAAGTTCGTAAATACGCATATGTCGCCAATATCCTCGGTTATATTCTCAAACTATTCACTGTCGGCGTCAGACAACCCAACATCATCCAACAAATCTCGATCTAAATTTTGCTCGCGCATTTCATTTTTGCCAACCAACTGAATATCAATATCCAGCAAGCGCGACGCCAACATAATGTTTTGACCCAAGCGACCAACCACCAATGCACGTTGATCTTCGTCCACCCAAACACGCGCTACATTAGACCCCAGGATTTCAACGCGCCCGATTTTGGCCGGCTTTAACGCAGATTTAACCATATCCTCCAATGATGGGCTATAGACCAACACATCTATTTTTTCATTGGCCAACTCTTTCAGGATCGGCTTGATACGCGAGCCGCCAACCCCCACACAAGTCCCTACCGGGTCAACATTTAGGTCATGCGAAACCACCAGTAGCTTAGACTTATACCCTGCTGTACGTACAATTTTTTTAATCTCAATTGTGCGTTCAAAAACCTCTGGAATCTCTAAAGCAAACAGCTCGCGCACAAACTGCTCAGAGGCGCGATCCAGCACCAATTGATTTTTGCCGCGCGGATCTTCCAACACTTCTTTCAGGAGCGCTTTAATAGTGTGACCAACCACCAATTTTTCACCAGGGATAGATAACGAATTTGGCAAAAAAGCCAACGTGTCTTGAATCTTAATTAGCGTTCCCGAGCTCTCGGATTTGTACACAACCCCGTGCATAATTGTATTTACGCGGTCTTTAAATGCTTCGTAAATTTCACGAGTTTCAACATCTTTGATCTTACCGGCAATCACTTGTCGCGCCTTTAGGATCTCGATTCGCCCAACCTTAGCATCTACCGGCACCCAAACCTCATCGCCCT
>DATEBN010000073.1:0-7705 GCA_035287785.1 Candidatus Babeliales bacterium | reverse complement strand
TGCTCCCTAAATTTGTGATATATACCTAAAGTTATGCCGCCATTAGATTAACCAATTAACTATACTTGCAATTACTAGAACAACCAAAGATCGAAAAAAGAATAATCTAAAAGTTTCAGGAATGCAACTTTAAGCCTATCCACTATGATTATTACTAAACCGAATTTTACTTAACTTTAACCCCCTGGTATTATGGCTTACAGACAGGTTTCATAGGGGGACCTAAAGAATAAAATAATAGAGAAAATCATGAAATTTCTTAACTTATACCTGATAATCCCATTGTTTAACCTTGGGTGCCAAAATATGGCCGCCATGGGCGACGAAAAGTCTGCTGTGACCGAGGTGGAGTCTGTAAAGCCTGCCGGCCTTGACAAAATGGAACAAGGCTTTCTTTTTGATAGACTTCACTGTTGCAGTCTTAGACACGCCAAGGGCCTAACTAAGGAAAGTAAAGATGAGCATGCTTGGGCTTCCAAATGTGGCCTTAGTGATGTTAATGCGGGATGGGCTGATTGTGAAAGCTACACTGATTGCAAAAAAAGACACTCTGATATTGTTACCTGCGCTAGTCAATTAGTCAGTGATGCGACAAGACCATTTGATCAAGATCGAATAGATGCTGAAATGACACGTTGCGTGGATGACCTGACTAAACAAAGAAAAGTACAAACTAGGCTTCAATCTATGTGGGATCCACGGATTACACCTTACACTAAATGTATTGCTGGATTGAGTGAAAATATTTTTGCCATTACAAAGAAACAGTCATTGCATGACTTGAAATCATCTGAATCTGAACACAAAAGATTAGCAGCAGAATTCGATAAATGCAGCACTAAATTAACTGCCGATAAACGCTAAAACATATGGAGTATAAAACTATGAAGAACTTAAATTTATACCTAATCGCCCTGTTTTTACTTTTGGGTAGCCAAAATGTGATTGCTATGGGTGACGAAAAAGCTACACCAGCGCCAGTTAGATTTGATACAACTAAACCCGAATTAGAGGCTGCGCTAGATCAGATTGATCTCGCATTAGTTAAATGCATTAGAATTAAGTACAGTAAGTCAGTTTTGCCTTCTATCACAGATTGCCAAGATAACCATACTGCTGATTTTACTACTACCCCTTATTACATGGATCGTTCGACGCCCCATTATAAAAGCCGAAGCGTGATCTTTAAAGCTCTGCGCTCAGAGACTGAAGCGGGTGCTGAATGTCTGATTGATTATGACGCTAGCAGAAGCCGTATAGGCGAAGATGGTGCCAGTATACGCTCAGGTGGTTTCATAGGAATAGGCCGTGGTGACATGTTGGCAGCTGGAGATAAAGAATATGCTATTCTAAGAAAGCTTTATGAACGCATTGGCGCAATGCGGGCGCCGGTCTTTGAAGCTTATACCAAGTGTGTTTCTGAGACAGCTAGAGGAGGTACTTGGCTACGAAGGCATAGTACGAATCCCGATATAGTCAAATGTCGTGCTGCCTTAGACGAAGGTGTAGCTAAATTTAGCCAACGCCAAGCTGCGAAGCATTAAATTAAATCCGACTGTAAAATTAAAAAGTTATGGCAAGCGCGCCTTAATCAACGGGCTCGCTTGCCATAATTTTTGCTCGCTCACACTTGATTACTGGGCTAGATATACTATTAATTTCACAATTATATTAGATTTACGCCATTAATTTCCTAAAAAATAAAATCCTGCTAATTTAAAATTACTAACACAAAATATAATTTTAATTAAATTAACTTGGGGTAAAACAAGCAAATCATGATTCATAAAATTAAAGGTACACAAGACTTTATTAATTTAGAGCTGTTTAATTTTATTGTGACCCAAGCTAAAACCCATCTAGCTGAATATAATTTCCAAGAAGTAGCAACCCCAATTTTAGAACCAACGGAGTTATTTAAACGCGCTGTCGGCGAACATACTGATGTCGTTAGCAAAGAGATGTTTACGATTCAACAACATGGTGAACAAAAAGAAGATCGCGAAGAGATTTGTTTACGCCCGGAGCATACTGCGGCGATGATGCGGGCTTATTTAGAGAACGACTTGTATCACAGTCTGCCAGCACCCTGGAAAGCATTTACTTATGGTCCCATGTTTCGTTATGAACGGCCCCAAAAAGGGCGCTTTAGACAATTTCACCAGATTAGTTTAGAAATCATTGATTCGCACAATATCTCTGAAGATGTGCGATTTATTAGCATGCTCGACAGTTTTTTTAAAACTAAGTTAAAATTAAATAACTATGCTCTACAACTAAATTTTTTAGGTACCCCGGCAGATCGCGCTAGCTATCGTTTAGAATTAGTAAATTTTTTAGAACAAGTTAACGCTCAGATTTGTGAAACTTGTCGCGTGCGTAAAACCAAAAATCCCTTAAGAATTTTTGATTGCAAGAGCCCCACTTGCCAAGCTGCTTACGAAGCTGCACCAGTGATTACTGACGCACTATCGCCAGAGTCGCGTGCTGAGTGGGAATTATTACAGCAACAGTTAGCGTTGCTTTCGGTATCGTTTGTGTGTAAACCAACTTTGGTACGGGGCTTAGATTATTACAATAAAACTGTGTTTGAATTTGTGAGCACAGATTTAGGCGCTCAAAATAGTTTTTGTGGTGGCGGTCGTTATGATCAGTTGGCCAGC
Source organism: Candidatus Babeliales bacterium (assembly GCA_035287785.1). Classification (GTDB taxonomy): domain Bacteria; phylum Babelota; class Babeliae; order Babelales; family JABDEC01; genus CANKVQ01. Next base: position 5,042 of record DATEBN010000073.1, on the reverse strand, counting down.
TTAATTGGCGCTAAACAAGATTATCCCTCAGTTGGTGCCGGAATTGGTATCGAACGTTTAATGTTATTACTTGAAACCCAAATTAATAACTTAAATTTGCCAACTAAGCCTGCTTTAACCGTGATTTTGCCATTAGCACCCGCGCAGACTACCATGGCACTCTTATTAGCCCAAGAATTAAATCATAAAAATTTATGCGTGGACGTGATATTAGAACAAACTTCAGTTAAAAGCATGATGCGCAAAGCTAATCGTTTGGGTGCCAAATTTGCCGTATTAATTGGCGAATCAGAACAGCAAGCGCATGTAGCAACGGTTAAGAATATGGTAAATGGCACTGAAGAGACTATTAAACAACTTGATTTGGCGAATTACTTACTGCAATCGATTTAAATTGGTCTTGATCTTGCAGTAATTTTACAATTGGCAGATCCGGTTCAGGCATATCATATTGAGATAATTCACCAGGTGTTACCCAAGTAATTGCAGAATGCTCATGCAATATAATTGTACCTACAAAACTTGGTACTTTAAAAACGTGCATATCAAAAAGTACATCTTGATAACCAAAAGAGCTGGTACAAAAATATTCACCAACTTCTGCGTGAATGCCTAACTCTTCTAGTAATTCTCGTTTTAAACATTCAGACAATGTTTCACCAGCTTCGACTTTACCGCCTGGAAACTCCCATTTGCCTAACAAACTGTCTTTTTTTGCCCTTTGCGCAATTAAAACTTTGCCGTCAATTTCAATGATGGCTGCGGCAATCAATTTTTTATTTGGTGATGCTTGTTTTAGATAATTCGGCATGTTTATAAACCCATTGCATTACTGGTGTATTATAAGTTTGATTATAAATATCTTTTAATGTTTCTTGCGCATTTTCTATTGCAGGCATTTTATCATCACAATCATTAGAAGTACAATTTAATAAATCTAATGCTGCATCACGCGTTTTATCATAAATTTGAGTAAAATTCGCTTTCATAACTACTGTGCCTAATTTTAAATTTTTAGATTTTTCTTCTGGTAACCGTTCTTTAAGATCTTTATAAACTAATTCGGCAACAAAAGAGAAAAATCCCATGTCGTATGGCAGGCCTGTATATACATCTGTACTCCTAGAAGAGACTACGCAACAGAGATGATTATCTTTCACAAAAAATTGCACCCCAAGCGTACAAGGAAAATCCTTACTTTCTTTTATTTTATGCATGGCTGGTTTATATTGATAAAAGCTTTTCTTGAATCAATATTATTGACTAAATTATCAATTACCCATTCATATTGAGTTTTATTTCCAGCTTCAGAAATTCTTTGATGAAATACATAATAGCCATAATTAGATGCAATTTTACCATCTTTATCTGCTAATGTTTTCCAAAAAGGAGATGCTTGAGCAAGTCCAGCATTTACATCTAAGCTACCATTAAAATAAGCTACTAATTCTCTTGAAAAATATCGTACAGATTTTGGCTTACGAATTAAATGTAGTCTATTATTTGGATTTAAGAGAACATAAGATACATCGTAAGCTTGTTGCCCAGAACCAGCGCGCGCATCAAACCGTTCGCCTTCATCCTTAATATGCCTAACTCCTTTTATAACCAAATCATCTAAGTTATCACCAACTATGGTAACTGGTGCTACATATCGCCCTGTAATTCTTTTAGAATCTATCTTAAAAGATCCCCCAAAACATGTAAAACTTACCAGTTGAAACAAAATTAGTATTTTATAAGTATTATTAAACATATAGAACTCAAAATATATAATGATTGAAATTACGCTTATAATATTAACATAGTGGCACTATAATAGCTATATGCTTTTAATAATTTTTAATTCAAATGGAATAAATAACTTGGGTGCCATAAATAGCGCAAATTTTATATTTAAGAACTACGCGATTCGATACTTTTCTCGCTTAAAGTTCGAAAAACTCCCAGCTGCCACTCTTATTAGCCCAAGAATTAAATCATAAAAATTTATGCGTGGATGTGTTATTAGAACAAACTTCGGTGAAAAGTATGATGCGCAAAGCTAATCGCCTTGGTGCCAAATTTGCCGTATTAATCGGCGAATCAGAGCAACAAGCGCATGTCGTAACTGTTAAGAATATGGTGAATGGCACTGAAGAGACTATTAAACAAGTCGAATTAACTAGCTATTTACTACGCACCACTTAAATTAATTCTTATAACAGTAGTTTAGCTAATTGGATTCTGAAAATATAAAAGAAATAGGCACCGAAAAATACGGTATCTAGACGATCTAGTAAACCGCCGTGCCCAGGTAATAGGTTAGATGTATCTTTAAGCCCAGCTTGGCGCTTGAGCCAAGATTCGAATAGATCACCCGTTACACATAAAAAACTAATCACAGTGGTTAAAATTAAGAGCCAACCTAAATTAGTAACACTCGAATTAACTATAAATAAATTAATTAAGTTTTCGCATATAGAGCTATTATTATTAAAGTTAATAAAACTTAGAGCACCTGAACGCCTAAAACAATAAATTAGCGTAAATAACGTAAATAAAACTCCACCCCATACACCCTCCCAAGTTTTTTGGGGACTTAACGGCGATAGTTTATGTTTACCAAACTTGCGACCAACTAAATAAGCGCCAGTATCGAAAATACTAGTGAAAATAAATAAAAAAACTAACAAATTACGATAATTTAAAGCTTGATTAAGTAAAATAATTAAAATAGCTGGCAATACTGGATAAATTGGAGTTAGTAGCCAAAACAAACTATTGTTTTTAGTGATTTTCGGAAATTCGAATATTAAAATATAAATTAAACCCGCGACTACTAAACCAGAAAAATAAACTGGGCCTAAAAAAAAACTACTAATTAATAATGCGCCATAAACTAGCGCGGTACGTAAGCGAACTAGAAAATTTATCACCATTCTTCCACGAAAGCATTGGGTATATAATCGATCTTTGGCTCACCCAATGAAGTTTCTACTAAAGCTACATCGAAACGACAAATGCGATCTTCAACTCGATTACGCATCATATAATCTTTAGTGGCCATAATAATCCGCCGTTGCTTACCTGGCGTAATTACTTCCGAGAGGTCGAAATAACGCTGTTGTCGCAACTTAACTTCGACAAAAACTAACAAGTCATCGCGCTCAGCTATAATATCTACTTCGCCACAACGTTGCCGATAGTTACGTGCTCTAATCACAAATCCGTCAGCTAACAAATAATCTACTACCAGCTGCTCGCCCTTCTGGCCTAAAATAATCTTGGTCATAAAAATTATCCCACACCCGCCACATCCCTCGACTACGCTACGCTGCGCTCGGGACGAGCGGGATTTAACACACTTCTATATGTACTTTTTTCGCTCGTCCCGAGTGTAACCCTTTTAGGTGAAATCGAGGGATGTTGCGATAAGTTAATTAGTTTCAAGGTCAAAACATTGCACCGTAGTTACGTTTTTTAGCACCATAATAATGTTTTTTAGTGCGTTTACTACGCATATTTTCTGGCAAGATATAAAACTGACCAGTTTCCATCGCAGTCAACCATTTCTGCAATTCTGCTATCTCAGCTGTGAACTCTGGATAAGTTTTTTCGATATATTTAAAACGTTTATTCGCGGCTAAAAAATGTCTATGATTGACATAAAATTCAAACTTTTTAACTTCTGAATCAAATAGTTGGCAATAGCAACGCTGCGAGATTTTTTCTACTTCAGCGCGATATTTAGTATAAGTCATATTAGCTAAAAATTCCCGCGCCGTTTGCAAAGCTTCAGAGGTGCCGCTCTGATCACGATCACAAGTTGGCATCGCATCAAATAAAATCTTAATTAGTTGATATTTCGCATACTCAGTTTGGGGATGACTCGGATATTGCGCAATAAATTCCCGATACCCGGCGGCCGCTTTTTCCACATCGCCGGCTGCCAACCAAATATCTGCTCTGGCTAATCGCAATTTACAAATCTGATTATGATTCTTACACAGCGCCATTTCACGCTCCACACAAGTCGCAGCCGATCTATAATCTTGATTCGCCAAATGCTCTTTAGTGCGTTCGGAAACCTCTTCAGAATTTAAATCTTTAAAATCTTTAGTTAAAAATAATATTTTTTTTAAGTTTGACTGGCGCGGTTTATAGCGACCATAATATTTAACAGCTGGTTTGGCTGTTATAACAGCTGATTTCTCTGGCTCAGCACTATCTGGCGCTACAGCTGTTATAACATTACTGGCTTGATTAGTTGTGCCAACCATATCACCCGATTTTAGATCTGCGCTGGTAATTTCTGTTAATTCTGTTGGAGTAAGATCGTCTGAATTAGAAAGCAAATTCGGGGGCACAGTTAGCCCGGTACCATTAATTTTTAAACCAGTGATATCATCTAAAATAAACTCTTCGAGCTCAGCAATTTCTAAATTAGCATTGGATGTAGCTGTGTAAGAATTTTTAGGTGTAATATCTGGAATTTTAGGCGCTATAGAACTCTTAGTAACTTTTTTAGATTTAATTATTTTTTTGGGGGCTTTTTTAATATTTTTCTTAGGCCCAATTGTAGCTGTTTTGACTTGATTAGTTGGGTTGCTTTGTTTAGTTAAATTGAGATTAGTTTTACTTTGGTCTGCTAAATTATTGAAAAATAACCCCAGCAACAATAATCCTGAAAATAACCAACTTGAGAAACTAAAAAATTTAAAACTAATCAGATTTGATTTCATAGGTGCCACTAACTGCAGGTTAGAACTATTAATTTCAGTACCGCTTAAGTTTAACTGGTGACCAGAAAGTAGCAAGTACCCCATAATTTATGGTTAACCTGTATCATAATTTTTACTCTAAATAATATTCACAACAGCTTTAAGATTGCAACAAGCCCAAATCTTGCTAGAATCGATTCTTACAAATATTAAAATATTCTTAACTCGAGTTAAGCATGCTAAAAACGATCGCTGAAATTCTCATCGCCCAGGGGATTATGACTGCTGAGCAAGTTACGCAAGCTGAACAGGCTGCCCTAAAAGCGCAAGCCACATTAG
>DATEBN010000072.1:0-12559 GCA_035287785.1 Candidatus Babeliales bacterium | reverse complement strand
TTAAATCAAAAGAATATCGGTCTTTTTTTGCTACTTTCAACCTGTGCAACCAACAGTTTTGGTATGCAAGAGACATCTAAAGCAAACCACACTGAAGAGTATGTTAACGCAGATGGCATCAGGGAACTAAGAGAGCCAGTTGCCGCATTTAACCCCGGTAAAGCATTTGGTGCAGTTCTAGACACCTTTATCCCAGACGATTCATCTCTAGCAGTAGCTATGGTAAAGCGTATCAATGAGCGTGAATTTGCCAAGTTAGATAACAAGCAAGATGAATTTTATAGATGCCTGCAATCAACCCCGAGATTTGCATATGGCTTCAGAACTGCTCATAAAAATGAGTGCGTAAAGACATATAACAGCGAATTTACTAATCCAATAATAGACCGTACAGCTGGCAGTATGTTTGCCATAATCAACCATAAACCGTTAGTACAAGCATTATTACGTACAGCTCAAGCTAATGATCCATCTACAAAAATCAGCTTAAGTCCCAAAACTATTGTAGCCGCTATAAAACGCGTAGCGAGTTCGGGTAAAATCTCGGACTGGCAAGAAGCAGAAGCTCCAAGTCCAGAACTAATACGTATGCTTAATTTGGAAACAGAGCTAATAGTTGAAAAAATGAAAAAAGAACAGCTGTCATGGGCTAGATGCGTAGCTAAATTAGCCCCTGTTAAACCAACTATTGGTCTTGGTAACGTAGCAGATCAGCAATGTCATCAGGATGATCCATTAGATATATTAGAAAGAGATTATCCTCCTGCTATTTTTGGAGCAATCGAAAGAGAATTAGCATGGAAAAAAATAGCCGCTGAATCTAAAACTGGAACAATAAGAGACGCACGCTAAATTTTAGATTGTAAAGAAATTACCAAGCAACATAGTACTGGCTAAAATACTAGTGCTATGTTGCTTGATCAAAAATTTTAATATCGCAACTATTTAGAAAGAGCAAATTCATGGATTTCAAAAATCTAATTTTACTAACAAGTTTACTAAATATTTCGATCGCTTTTTGTGCACCAGACCAAGACCCCAGAGAAGATTATGACTTTAACCTTTATCTGCCAGCTGGAGCGTTAATCGAAAGAAAAATTAATACGCCCGGGTTCTTACATCTCTGCTATTTAATCGATCATAAAATACCAATTTACAACGTCCGCTCCAATACTTCTGAGCATGATTTTGCCATCGACGAACCATCTATTAAACTCATACAAGCTATCGACGCCATAAAGCTTACGGCTGATTCACTAGAAGCTAAAATAGGCCTAGCTAATGTTCGAGCTGCACTAGCTGCTGGCGCTAATCCCAATGTAACTTTTTATAATCGCGATAAACTTTATAATTTTATCGGTGGGCATTTTACCACTTCAGATGATGAACATACTTATGGAAATTGTCATGCACACAGCTATATTTTTGAATCAGCCTTAACTATGGCAATTAGTCGATATCGCTATGATATTGTTGAGGCATTAATCTTAGCTGGCGCTGATGTAAATTTACAATATATCGAAGATGTTATAGATGAAAATATATCTCTTACATGGCAGCGTGCATACTCACCGCTTATGTTTGCGATCATTCAGCATCCACCATTCAAAGAATTTTATGGACTAGGTGTGATGACATTCTTGCTCAAACATGGTGCTGATATCAATGCTATATCCGTTCAAAATGACAAATCTTTTACTGCACTAGAATATGCACGAGAAAATAATTATCACCAGACTACTGAATTATTACAAAATTATTCGCAAACCAAATAATTATATGCAACACAATTATCAAACTAGAAAGCACAGACTCATGAATTTCAAAAATCTAATTTTAACTACAATATTACTATCTAATATTCCCACAACTTTTTGCGTCGAAGATATATCGCTTACTGACTTTCTTTCAAATGAACCAAAAGCATCAGAGTTAGCGGATACAAAACATGCAAAATATTTATTAGATCGTAAAATACCAATCTATTCTGGTCTTCCTAAACATGAACACTTAGTTGATAAGCAAACTATTCAGCTTGTTGAAGAAATAAAATGGAAGCAGGCAGCAAATCCTAATTTGTCCAGAATTAAAGAAGCCTTGGCAATTGGTGCTAATCCTAATGTAAATGTGTATCAATATTACGACTGTGGCTGTTACCATTTCAAAGTTATGAATATTTATTATGGCGGCTTACTTAATAAAGAGCTCAAAGGGCTCTATCAATATGAATACACGCCAGCTTTAATACAAGTTATAAATATGGGTAAATGGGAGATTGCCGAAGCGTTAATTTTAGCCGGTGCTGATGTAAATTTACCCTCGATAGAAGAAAATACAAGCCCTGCTACTGATACTGGCCATAAAAAAAATGTAATGAAACGCAGGCATACACCACTCACAGTGCTTGTTTCAATGCAAGAATCACCAGAAACATTAAAGCTAGTCAAGTTATTGCTAAAACATGGTGCTGATATTAATTCTCCAGCCATTGATATAGATAACTTCGAAAACCATGAAATAACGACGCATGGCTGCTATACAGCGCTACAGTTAGCGCTTAAACATAAAAATGCTAAATTTGCTGAATTACTGCAGGCACAAAGAGCTGAAACTAGTAACACTTTATTTACATACCTTGCCTATGCCTATACATTAGGCTTTATTGCACTGTTAACATGGGGCGAACTTGGTCAATAGTTGTTTAACTAATCAGCATATAAGCTAGTAGGTATTTATATTTAAATAGTTAGCTATTTAGAAAGAGCCAATTCATGAATTTCAAACATCTAATTTTAACCACAATATTACTATCTAATATTCCCACAACTTTTTGCGCCGAAAATATTGATCTAGATGATCTGCTGAAGTTAGTATTTTTAGAAACAAAACATGGACAATATTTAAACAATTTAAAAATACCAATTTACTCTAAATTTAAACACCAAGGCTCTATCGACCAGCCAACCAAGCAGTTAATGCAAGCTATATTGGACCCATGTTCGAGCTTGGCTAGCGTTCAGGCAGCCTTAAATGCTGGGGCTAACCCAAATGTAAATTATTTTACGGGTTATGATGGCATGTGTGGCGGCGGCTTAAAACATCACTATCAACCTGCTTTAATGATAGCCATCGAGCAACGACGCTTTGATATTGCTGAAGCTTTAATTTTAACTGGCACTGGCGCTGATGTAAATTTGCCGTCCTGGGAAAGACATGTTGGGCGAACAGTTATGAGTCCAGCCTTTGAGGAAATTCTCATAACAACTGATATTAATTTTTTTCACTTAATTTCCTGTAACTTATTAATAGCTGATTCAAGCTCTTGCAAAAATTTCGGTAAAAAATCATATAACTCTATGGCTGAGCTTTCTTCATAAGTATGTAGCGTCTCATTACGACGATCGATACAACCAAGCCAAAAATTTAAATCTTCAATTAAATTTAACTTAGCTGCTTTTTGAAATACTGTCTGAGCACTACCAGTTAAATCATTAACACCATAAACTTGGATTAAAACTTTACGCAATATTTTCCAATATAACTCATATGTATATTCAAAAGCCTGAATACTCGCCGTCATCGACATATTAGTTTGCACAGCTGCCATGAATTCTATGAGATTGTTTTTAGCGAGCAACAATTTTTCAATCGATATTTTACCATGCGCAATATACATTGATCTCCCATGACTTAGCTTAAATATCTAGATTAAAATTAAATTGCTAAAAAAATAACTAATCGTCAAATATTCACATAGCCTGGCATCATAAAATAATTTAGCACTGAACTTGCTTAGCTCTTTTTAACATTAAAGAACGCTATAGGTATTTTCATTTAAGCCACACTAAATTACAAACAACTTAAAACTGATAACTCTATCGTTAACTCACTTAATTTCTAGTGCCGATGCGCCCAATATTCGCGGCAGCATTGATAGTATTTGCCATAGCATTTGTCTCGGCAGCAGTAGCTAGATCTTTAGCTGAAATAGCGCGCTGTTCTTTTAAGAACGTTGGCTGCCGCCTGATTTCCTGTAATGCAGCTTCAATCAGTGGTTTTGAAGTAGTAACAAATTTTCTATGTGTGTCACTTGCACTTTCTAATAGCTCTTTGCCTGCGCAAGATGGCCGTATTTTAAGCGCACTATCTAAACGATCTAATAATTTCTGCGCTTTTTCACAACCTTGATGCTCTAAAGTAAGATCTTTAAATGAGTCTGCTAACGGTGTGACTTTTCTTATATAATGCTGTTCCAGGAGTGGTATAAGTAGCCCTTCACTCCGTACCACTTCTACTAAACATGGATCACAAGGAAAAGCATTTTTAGCGCGTCGTAGTAATCCAGCAGCTGTATTTCTGCGGGCCAGCAAACCAACTGCACCACCAACTATTACTGCGCCTCTTGCTGCATCAGTTGCATTAAAAGTTTTATAGTAACCAGGCTGATAAAACACATATTTAACATCTCTTTCTATACCAAAGTAAAACCCACCTGCCGCAGCAGCTGTCGCCGTGATCGCAATAGCCGTGGAATGCTGCAACGCTGATATATTAAAACTGCAGCAAAATATCACGACTGAACCCAAAAAGATATTTTTAAAATTTCTTGATCGAATTGTGAAATTAAACATATCTAACATTGAATTTCCCTAACTGAATATTAAAATAATTTCTGGCCATTCGGTACAGCTAAATCCGGAGCTACCAAAACTACTTGTCCCGTTGCATCTAGTAATTCTACTTACTTACCTTAATGTAATCATCAAATCTCTTTTCTTCTATTCTGTGTTTTTCTATCGCAGCATCCCTTTCAGCATTCCTTGCTTGCCGTCGTGCTTGATGATCTTTAATCGTTTGCTCATAAACGGATGTACATTTTAAGGTCAACTCTTTCTGTGCTTGAATTTCATGCACCACATCTTCTGCTAATGGAGATGATTTATTAGCAGCCCTACTGCAGCGCTTTAACGCATTTTCCAATTTTTCAAACTGCGATAATGTAGCCGATAGCTCGACGATGTAACTTGGTCGAGTTTTCTCCGATCGCTCATCTTCTTTCGGGCTACAAGAATAAGCGGGAAGTCGATAGCACCACTCTCTTGAGCATCTTGCTGTTACAATTAAATCCCCTCCCCAATATCTGTCAATTCCAGCGCGTGGGTAAATTCCCCTCGCTTTTTCTTGAACATACTTTGCCAATTCATCACAATCAACTTGTTGAGCGACAAGATTGCACGATAATTGTATTATTATCATAAATGATATAACAGATCCTATTTTCATATAAAATACTTTCTGATTCTAAGAATTAAAATAGTTTTTTACCATTTGGTACAACTAAATCTGGAGCTACCAAAACTACTTGTCCAGCTTCATCTGGTAAACCAAGCGTTAACGATTGTGACATAAATGGTCCAATCTGTTTCTCCGGAAAATTAACGACTCCTAAAACTTGTCGGCCTAACAATTGCTCTTTTTGATAGTGATGCACAATCTGCACCGAAGAACGCTTAATTCCGATCTCTGGACCAAAATCGATTAACAACTGATACGCTGGTTTACGCGCTTGCGGAAAATCTTTAACTTCGATAATGGTACCAACGCGAATATCGACTTTTTCAAAATCAGCATACGAAATCAAACTCATGTAAACACACTTTCGCATAAAATAGCTTTAAGCTAATATAATTATGGTTTTATATAGCATTGTAAACGCAATCTTCACCGGCGAAGGCGTATAAATATTTTTTTCTTAGTAATATGGCGGCCAGCTTTTAAAGAAATATTTCTGCAACGCAATACCAAACAGCAGAATTAGCGCTACACTAAGCACTAAAATAAGTTTGTAATGTTTCATTTTCAACCTTTAACGGAACATTAAAAACCTAAAGTCGAAATGATCGGCTAACACCAGACCATTGCTTATCTAGCTCTCGCCAACGCAATAAATTTCAGACTCTCTTGATAATCTGCGCGTTCCTGCTTGCTAGCATGTATTTTCCAGTCCGTTAATCTCCAGGCCATTAATGATTGAGGATAGCGCGGATCATTAGTTAAAATTGCTAGCTGCTTACCACCGTCATGATACAATTTTAAACCAGCACCTAAACGCCAGCCACGTAAATCTCTAGCCCAATTGACATCGGACATTGGCACATCATAACCGGCATAATAAACATGCGGTTCTTTGCATAACGCTTTAGCTGCTAAGTGCATTACAGGGAAGAGTTCTCGATCAGTCAGCATTGTGGTCTTATCAATGAGATAACGACTACAATTATTAGCTAGCAATTGCACAGCTTTCCGATTTGTTATTTTGTAATTATTATAACGAAGAAAATAATCGGTAGGCGTTTGTAAGCCAGCCTTCCGCACACAGTAATCAACAATCACCGCTTGCTTCCTGTAATAGTCGAACTGCCCCGCCCTTAGATCAATTTGTGAAGTTTGGCATTGTTTTAAATAATTCACACTGTTTATTATATAGTCTAGAAAGAAGTATTTATTCTTATTGCTGCAACTATATAATCTTTCATATTCCCTTTTATATGATCCCTTATATGATCCTTCATGATAAGCGATCGTTTCATCATCATAAATTGTGGAATCAGTTTTTCGCACAACCGTGCTAGCCTGTCGTAGTGCTATCGGTTTGGTAGTAGCTTGCCGTGCTAAATCAACTGTTCTTTGCAGGGCTACCGCTGGTACAAAAATTAGCGTTAAACTAGCTAAAATTACATTTTGCAAAAATATTTTATGCATATAAACCCTTATCTTTATCACTTAGTTTTTTTAACACTTTAAAATAGTTTTTTTAACACTTTAAAATCGATGCGTCAATCATCACGCCGGATTAATGCAACATACTTACCATCAGCCTTCATGATCATGGTCGAAAGCCCATCAGCTAAAGTTAATCCCAGAAAGACGCACACTTCAGGTGGCGTTTTCAATTCTGGATGCTCCACAATCTGATGTTCAATACTTAAAGCTGTTAACGTGTTACTATAAGCTCGTAGTTCTGTAAAAACCATGTTTTAGCCCTTAAAAATTTTAGCCTAACACTCGTGCCCTGCTTCTGTCCGCGGCCCATCATAATATATGCTCCACGGATCTTTAAATTGAGCCAACGTAGCTTTCGATTCTTCCGCCCATTGGGCCACCACTTCTGATTCTCGGGAATGCGCCGCTGTCAAAGCAAACCATTTTCGCTGCGCCAGTTTAATAACCGACATATCCGGATCTTTCAAAAACTCTAAGCGCGAGAGTGATTTTCGCTCTACACTTAAGATCTCATATAAATTACCGCCACTACCACAGTCGCCGCTGTATCTAAAATAATAACTATCTCTAGGTCCCATGTTTCGCTCACGCTCATGCACATTAATTGGCTTATAGTTATAGTTAAGTTGTCCAAGTCGCTCCTCAAGATACGGTGCCATATAATCATTAATGGCATGCAAACGAATTAAACCAAAGGGCGAACACAAAAAACGAGAACGCATGGGCTGTCCCGGGTCATCATAATTATTAGTGATACCTAGACCGGCCTTGGTGATTCCACGATCATTAATTCTACAGTATTTGTACTCCAAAATCATGGCAGGATTGGTCAGGTCTCTACCTTTACCAACGCGAAACTCTTCAGCCATCGCATGTATTTTCACGATCGCGGCAAATGCTTTTCGATCTTCATGACTAACGATCATCTTATCCGGCGCCGCTGCACTATAGAGATTGGCAACAATTACACAACTTAGCAGTAACAAATGTTTAAGTTTCATATCGCCTTATCTTAATGTTTTACGAGTTTCAAAAACTTCATGTGCTACTTTAATCGCCTCCACCGTAGTTGGAAAGCCCACGTAACCGATTAAGACCACAATTACCTCCATGATCTCCTGTTCCGTCCAACCAACATTTAACATACCGCCAATATGCGCTTTTAAAGCTGTGCCAAAGTTACCCTGACTAATTAAACTTGAAACTGCAATAATTTCCAAACTTTTGTCGCTCAATACACCACGGCTATATAACTCAGCATATCCAAAATTAATAATATAATTGGCAAAATCTGGCGATATTTTTTGGAATCGCGAAATCGTTGCCAAAGCATCTTGCCCTAGAATTTCCTGAAATCTTTGCATACCACGCTTATTTTTATCGTTTTCCATTAATCTCCCTTAAATATCTAAATTTAATAAATACTCTAAAATTAAAACAATTTCTGGCCATTTGGTACAGCTACATCTGGTGACACCAAAACTACTTGTCCTGATGCATCTGGCAAACCAAGTGTTTATGAAATCAAACTCATGTAAACACACTTTCGCATAAAATAGTTTTAAGCTAATATAATTTAATATTTTAACTGTTAACTAGATAAGCACAATATGCAGATCTTATTAATCGCTGTATTACGGCTATTGATATATTCTGCAAACTATGTCAATTATATAAACGATTAAATCAGCAAATAAGACTGGGAAGTATACTACATGCATAAATATTACATTTTATATAATTTATTCCTCATAATATCTATACAACCTCAATTAATTGCCGAAATTCACGCTAACACTTTTAAATACAGCATTGTACAAGCAGATCACAATTCACCAATTAATGAAATTACATCTATGGTAAACACTGCTTATGCCAGAACATTATTTTTAAAACTAGATGCACAAAGAACTAATGAGCTAGAGATATCTGCTATTGCGCGCATGCAGAATAAAAAATTATTCTTATGCTTGGATGATAAAAGCTCTGTGTGCGGTACTGCATTGTTAGATTTGTCATCATCGTCTCCAGAAATGAGTATGCTAGCTGTGCATCCTAAATATCAAAAACAAAACATTGGTAAGCTGTTAATGCAATACGTTGAACAAGAGTTAGTGAAATTAGGATACGACCATGTCTTAATCTACATTGTACCATTTAGTCAAGCTCAACTTGTAGCGTACTATCAGAAGAATGGTTATCGTTTTTTGGATACAACGCTACCCTTTACCCATTTACAGTTAGCCAAAGCAGAATATCAAGACCAATTGTTTTTTAAGATCATGCGTAAAGATCTGGTTACCGCCTCCCCGCTAAGTTGTTTTTGAAATTTTAAAATTTCGGAGATCAAATGTGCAGTATTATTTCACACATATTATTACCCGTTATATTTGTTCTACATAACTACGAAGAATATCGTAACTTCGACCAATTTCGCCGAATTTATCTGAGCTGGCTTAGCCCGCAATTTAGTACAGTTCATGTGTTTTTATGTGCCACAATATTTTTGGATTTAATTGTGCTGATAGTAGCGCTAACTAGTTATTACAGCAGCCACATTTTGTACTCTTTGGTTTTTCCGCTTTTGGAATCTTAGCACTCGAGTTTGCTAAAAAATATCCGGCTTTAGTTAAGGGGATCATTATGGTAGGCACGCCACCAAATGCTAATGCGCAAGTTGCCGCACGCAATAAGGCTTATTTTGCAACACATGCCGAACCAGAGCGCAAACGTATTTATACTCAGCGTGCTGCCGAAATTGCTAAAGAAGATCTAAGTAAATTAAATTATGCAGAGCGATTTTTACGCCAATATATCTATGGTAGCGCACCAATTTATTGGCATATACCAGATTTCGATTGTTCTGAGTTATGGCATGATATAATCGTTGATGAAATATTAAATCACCTATTTAATACTATTTTTCCTCAAACAGATGTCATGCAAAACCTAACAAAAGTTACATGCCCCATTGTTCTGGCGGCTGGAAAAAGCGATTATGATTGTTGCCCCTGGACATGGCAAGAGATCCCAAATCTGCCTCCGAAGATGGTGATCAGTGAATTTACCAAAAGTGGCCACTATCCCCAATATGAAGAACAAGCGTTATTTGATCAACGTCTAATAACTTGGGCAAAACAAAATCTAAAATAAATATTTAACCTGCGCAATTACTCTTTTTCCACTTCTGATAACAGCCCATGCTCTAACATAAATTTATTCCTACGCGCTACCCGCGTTGCTAAATCATAGTCAAGGGCGTCAATACGCTCCTCATAAAGCGCTTCTTGAAATCTCTTCGCTTCCAAAACAATACGCGCTCGATCATCAGCATTGATATAAGGTGCACATACAAGTTTAGAAATATGGCTTCCTAGATGGCTTAAAATAGCCTCATATTGATTACGTTCTTGCTCATGTAGACCATGTATTACGCGCGCTGCATCCCACTTTTTGCGACTAACGGTAATCTTCTCATCCGCAGCCGCCGCACTATAGAGATTAGTTATAGTTAAACAACTTAGAAATAATAAATATTTAAGTTTCATAATTATTCCTTAAAGATCTTTATCCATACACATATGCATCATAATGACACGCACTATAATCAGTTTTAATACAATCTACTGTCGCAAATACTGTATTATTAAACTTAAAACCACCCTGCAAACAGAGCTGAGCATGCTTAATATTAGCTTTACGCACCATTACCAAGATCTTTTGAGCAGAACTATATTGCTTACTAACATGCTGTATCAATGCCGATCGAATTGCCAGTTCTTGCTCTTTATAGGCCAGGCTAATTGGTAAAGTACGAATCAGTATTACCTGTCCATCGGCACATAATTTATACGTTGTAATTCCCACTACTGCATTAGCTATATAAGCAAAGGCCAGCTGCAATCTTTTAGCTAATAAAGCCTGCTCAGTTTTGATAAAAATATTGTTTAGATAAGTAGCGATAGGTCCTACGATACCTAACTCGGCTGGCGATTGCTCTTTATACAAATCAGTAAAATAAGTGATAAAAATCGCCCGTGTTTGCGCAATATCAGGAGTTCGTATAGCTTGAATTTCACTAGTAACTATGGCAGGCTTTTTCATATTAGTTATATTAGTAGAGATATTTTAAATTATATAAAATTATATTGATCCCAATTAAACGCTAGCAGTTATGTCTAACCCTAAATTTTTAACCAATGCGCAATTAGCAGCACTGCATGATGCCCTCTATTATATGAAAATGGCGCAGTTAAAGAAAGCATGCCTGCTATTAACATTGCCACATGATGGCAAAAAAATCGACTTGATCTCGCGCATTATCACATTTGTACAATCTGGTGAAATTACTAAATGCGCTACCATACCCAAACAATCTAAAGCTAGTAACTACCCCATACAACCGTTAAAACTTGAGTCATTAATATTAGCTGGTAGCTACAAAAACGATGCTAAGACCCGCGCTTTTTTTAAAAAACTAATTGGTCCACACTTTCACTTTACGGCTTTCGGTATCGACTGGTTAAACGAACGCTGGCTAAATGGCCAACCGCCGACTTATCAAGAATTTGCTAATTATTGGATCGCTGAAACTAAGCAACGAGCAGATATTAAAGCGCAGCCTAAAGCTGAATGGAAATATATTAATTTCTTACAACAGATGCAGCAAACGCAGCCGGAACTAACAAAAACAGAGTTACTCAAGCGCTGGAAAAAATTACAAGCGGAACAAGCAAATATAGCACTGGAAATTTTGCAGTTAGTACACACCAAAAATAACTTAGTGTGATCACAGAAAAAACTAATTTAACTAATCAGCCGTCCGCCTTTTATTTAATGTCGCTAAACTTGCTGCTGCTTGCTCAGCCCATCCATCAACCACGGTCGCTGTTTCTGCTAATTTAATGGCCCGCTCATCATGTATCTCAGCTGCCACACTCGCTGATGTAGCCGCATATTTTTTGGTCAGAGCACACCATTTTCGGCGAGCCGCATCAATATCTGATGAACACGTTTTACCATGTGCACTGCATGAAGTTAATTCTAAAGTTGGCAATTCACTATTACGCACTCTAATAATCTTATAAATGCGACCGCTAAAATCATAGCAACCCTCTGGGCTACAAATTGATATCCTGTCATCCAACTTCTCAATTTGAAATTTGGATTTAAGCGTATTACCAAAATCGCGTAACATATCTGATCTGCCACTGCTCAAGCAATATAAACGGATCATGCCGAATGGCGACCCCACATATTGGGAATCTTTCGTGATATATAAACCAGTGGCGGTTATCCCTTCACAAACAGGGCCCCTAGCATAGCTAGTATTAAGAATCTGGGCTGGATTAGTAACATTAGAACAAAAATTAATGTCAGACTTGTAGCTATCCTGATATTTTTCGGCAATGGCAAACATTTGCATGATAGCTGTAAAAGCAGCCTGATCTGTCCGACTAATCACTGTTCGCTCTGGTACGGCAGCGCTATGCAGTTTAGAGACCGTTAAGCAGTTTAAAAATACTATTAATGCAAAAATATATTTCATGACTATTTACTCCCAGCCATAATTAGGGGGCCCACCGAGAGCCCCTCAACATAGCTAACTTTGATTTATCTATCTGCTAATAATTTATCTTTATAAAATTCAGTTTTCTAAAATAAAAATAGACTTCTTCTAAAACAGTGTCCTAGCGGTAGGTATTATATAATTTTTGGATCTTTAATCGAATCTATTTTCATAGAATATAAAAATCTTCATTTATCACCATGTGAT
>DATEBN010000071.1:0-4805 GCA_035287785.1 Candidatus Babeliales bacterium | reverse complement strand
ATTTATATCAACCCACCGATGTACGTTTAGAGTCGCGAGCGGAGGCACTTAAAATTCATCAAGCGCTATTGGCAGGCTATGAACACCAGGGTTTTAAGATAGTGCATGTACCATTTGATGCTGTCGAAAAACGGGTGAAATTTATTTTAAATGAGATTCAGCCCTACTTGCACTCTTAGATCAATTTAGTAAAATAATAAGCGTAGTGATAGTTAATCCTAAAAGTTAACGACAAGTTAGCTTAAGACAGAAGGGTCAATTATGATTAATCAGATTAAATCTAATTCTAAATCAAATTTTTCACATCTAAATTTATTTTTACTACTGTCTGGTTTAGTAAGCGTTTCGACTAATTCAGCGCGTATTATTTCAGATATAGACGATATTTTTGCTGAATTTCATAAAGATATATTGCATATGGAAGAACGCATGCTCAATAGCTTTAAAACTCTAGATGCAACTGAATCTAAGGTTAATTTAGCGCGAATGAGTGCTGATATCAAAGAAGATGGCGATTATGTAGTAATTTCGCTAACATTGCCAAATAAGATCGGTGATAATAGTGTCACTATTGAAGCTAAACAAAACTCTTTAAAAGGCTCTGTCGCGACCGATGATTGTAAAACCAAGTTTAATATAGCTAATAATGGCCAAACTTTTAGCTATTCTTGCAGTAGCACTAGAGATGAAAAATCAGATCAAGGTGATCGCTATTTTGCAAGTGAAACTTATCGTCAAGTCACTTTACCAGTAGCTGTAACAGAATTAGAAAATGCGCAAATTGAGCGTAAAGAACAGAATTTAGTGTTAAGATTACCTAAGGCTAAGCATGTATCGGCGTCAACAGGAGAATGGAAAAAATTAGCTGTTAAATAAATAGTCAGTTACTAGTTTTTATCAGGCGAATATTGCTGATCTAGCCTCTACGATTAGTTTCTTAAACTCAAATATGCGCATAAGCGCGCGCACAAGCTGTCGGGGCTAGCGACACCGCGTTCAAAGACTGCTTCACGGCTATCGGTTGATCTGGCCCCAATGAAAACTTTTTCGGCCGTAATAGGGCTATCAGCTCTGCGGCCAATTGCTACTGTAGTGGCGGCAAGATAATTGCTATCAGTAGATGCATCAGAAAAATTATCACATTTGTCAGCAGCGCCATATCCAGCACCAGTATGTCGTGCAGCATGAAAACCAAATAAGTTTAGAACCGGAAAAATCGAGACTGTAAAAATTATCATTCTAATTTTGATTGGACAGGTGTGCATAAACTCTCCTAACCGTAAAATTTTAGTTAATTAAATTTTTACAGCCACATCCTAATTGATTTTAATTTTGATTACTAGCTTCTTGCACTATTGGACTAGTTCAGTAATACTTAGATATTATAATTTAGGTCAGAAACTCTGAATTAATCGCACTTTTAGGGGGCTAAAATTAAATCTAGTAGTTGGATTGAGATTAACCGAGCGGCGTTAATCAATAATCTAAAATATATTAAAAATCTCATTGGTGCTCAGACACAGCTGGCAATAGTTGCCAAAAGTAATGCTTATGGCTGCGGCTTAGATTTAATTACGCAGGCTTGTCAGGAGATTGCTGAAGTCGACTGGTTAGCTGTAAATGGCACAGTTGAAGCACTGCGGGCCCGAGCATTAAATTTTACTAAACGCATCTTAGTGCTCTGTTTCTATGGCTGGGAGCAGCTAGATTTACAGTTAGCTATTTCGCAAAAGATCGATTTTACGGTTTATAGTTTAGCACAGTTAGAGTTATTAAATAAATTAGCTTTAGAGTTAAACGAGTTGGTCTATGTTCATATCAAGATCGATACTGGTTTGGCACGCTTAGGTTTTACACCTGCCCAGGCCCAAGCCATATTATTAGCACCTGATTTTGCTAGCAAATATCCGCAAATTAAATTACGCGGTATTTTTACCCACTTAGTGGAAGCTGAAAAAAAAGATTCAGAACTTTCTGCGCGTCAAATTCAACAGCTCCAAGATTTAGTTTTAACTTTAAAAGCTAATCACCAACCGGTTGAGTTAATCCATGCTGTCGGTTCAACTGGTATGTTTTTAATCGCCCAAGCGCGTTTTGATTTAGTGCGAATTGGTGGTATGGCGTATGGTTTAAGTAAATTACCGAACCCCAATTTACAATTTATATTACAGTGGAAAACGCGCATAATTCAGATTAAAAAATTAGCAGCCGGTGTACCAGTAGGTTATAATCAAACTTTTGTGACCCAGCGGCCAACGACATTGGCTGTATTGCCAGTAGGTTATTGTGATGGCTATAGCCGTAAATTATCAAATCTGGGTAAAGTTTCAGTTAATGGGGTAGTTGTACCGGTCGTCGGGCGAGTCGCGATGAATATGATTACGATCGATATCACAGATGTTTCAGCAGTATTAGTCGGTGACGAAGTAGTATTATTGGGCTCGCAAGCTGGAGTCTCACCCTATGACTGGTCTGACCAAGCTGGAATCTATATTTACGAGTCAATCGTAGGTCTAAATCCTAATATTGCTAGAAAATTGGTCTAGTTATTTTTTAAGTTACCAGAATTTTCGTAAAGATATTATTTTTAATTAATTTGATAATTGAACTGTGAAATTAATTGGCAGTAAATACAATTATCATGACATTCAGTTGCCATATTGCTATGCTCTAGCCTAAATTTAGCTCTAATATATTTAGGTGGGCGATAATTATGAAGCCAAAAATTATATTCTTAATTTTAATTTTGCTAGCAACCCCAAGAAGCTTTGGTAGATGTAATTTTTGCGTTTCAGCACGAGATACGCGCATCTATTATTATTTTAAACAGTTCGATTATTTTAATTATCAGCTGAATCGGCTAGAAACGCGTTTAGATCGTACATGGGCCTATCTTAAGAAACAGGTTAAGTTTAAAACTGACTTACAAGATTATAAACAAGCACAGTTAGACCAGGGTAACTCTGTGCAAGCAGATTTAGCTCAATATCGTTTAAGGGTGTGGTGTGAAGAATGTCACTGCGAAGTGCATAAATTAATGCGCAAGGTTAGACGAGTACAAGATCAAATTAGTTATGAATGGGACCAGCGTTTACAGCTAGATCAGAAATTGGCTTGGATCGATCATGTATTGGTGCATGATCATTGCCCGGATGCGGTACAACTACGTGAGTTTGCTGATAGATTAAAACTTAAATTCGATCAACTAGAAGTTATGTATCAAGATATAAAAGTGTATTCGAAAAATAGTTGTCAGCTATAAATATTTACCCCATACCCCTTCCCTCATCAAGCTCGGGATTTGTGAAAGAATCCCGGGAGTTTGGAGCCCCGGGATTCTTAATTATATTTTATTTAAAAACTAAGACTGTTCAGCTGTATATGGTAATAAAGCCATAGTGCGAGCTTTCTTGATCTCATGCGCCATTAAGCGTTGATATTTAGAGCTATTACCAGAAATTCTAGCTGGTAAAATTTTGCCACGTTCAGTTAAGAAGCTTTTTAAGAAATCAGCATTCTTATAGTCGATAGCATGTACTAACTCTGGATTATTGGCAAAACGACAATGTCTTTTAACTGGTACTAAGCTACGTTTGGATTTTTTACGTAAAATACGTGAACTAAGTTTTAATTCTACTTTTTTAGCCATGATTATCTGGTCCTATTACTCTAAATCTACATCAAGATCAATATCTAACTCTGGTGCTTCTTCAGCCGCTAGAGATGATGTACTCGCTCTAACTTCATGGCGTTCTTCTTTAAGAAGACCATCCATTTTGTTTTCTTTTAAAAACTCATCTACATTGCGCGGACGTTCATCAAGTGGCGCCGGGCGACGATAATCAGCCGGAGTTTTTGGATCTAGCACGGAAGTTAAAGAGCGCATAACTAAGTTTTCTAGCTTAATGGTCAATAATTTACTGATCTCATCCAGCATCTTATGTTTGCCAGTTTCAGGGGCATCGAAACGTGCCAAGAAATAGATTCCATAGCGTTGTCTGTTGACAGCATAGGCTAGGCGATATTTTCCCCAACGATCAAAGGAAGTTAACTTGCCTTTATGTTGTTCGACGATTTTATTAATTTGCGATTCTAAAGCACTGCATTCATCATCAGTGGCTTCTGGAATGGCTAGTACTAAGGTTTCATATCTTAGCATTGAGACTCCGTAACTAAGAGCAAACGCCCCTAAACATGAGCTATGCTGCTCTAATTTAGATGCGTTATGGGCCATGTGCCCATTTAGTTGAACTTAAATAACCCCTTAAAAGTAGCATAAAAAGGGCCTAATGTTAAGTTTTAATTAAGCAAAAGGGGTCACTTAATAGCGACCCCTGAAAATCTAGTGGATTGATAGTTAAAACTGTTAAGCTATTTAGCGCCAGCATTAATTAATTGTTCTAAAATTACGACTGGGTGATCATAGGCACTAGCGATTGAAAGAGCTGTTTCGCCTTCGTTGCTAACTGCTTGTACATTTACGCCTTTATCGATCAACAACTTAATAATTTTAGGGCTAGCTGCAGCGCCCATTAGATGATGCATTAGGATGGTTCTACCATTAGCATCAACAGCTTTAATATTAGTAGTGTCAGCATTAATCAATAGCTCTGCATGATCTATATATGGTTTGACCAAAGCTACACAATTTTTTGCACAGCGAAGTGCCAGTTTATCTATTAAGACAATGTAAAATTCGCTTGGGCATTTAAATTCTTGTTTGATTTCAAGTAAATCTAAAGCTGGTTGGTATATCTTTCTAATGGTTTTAAAATTTTGCAAACTAATGTGTTTGTCGAGCAACT
>DATEBN010000070.1:0-3525 GCA_035287785.1 Candidatus Babeliales bacterium | reverse complement strand
TTTCGAGAGTAAATAACTAGGATTATGGTTTATAACCGCCTCTTGAATGGTAGTATAACGGTCTACTAAAGCTAAATCTTGGGGGTTTTGATCGATTTCTACTTCGAGTGCTTTAGCTGACTGCTGTAAATTATATAATTCAGTAAAACTGGAGAAAGTCTCATCTAAGATCGATAAATTAGACTCTAAAACTACTTCTTGGGGTAAATAAGCGATTTTTTTGCTCTTTTGAACCGTGATTATACCATCGTCTAGCACTTTAGGCTCTAAGATCGCTTTTAAAAACGTAGTTTTACCTGAGCCATTTCGGCCAACTAAACCAATGCGGTCTTCCTGGTTGATTAATAACGAAATGTCGTCGAATACGGTTTGTTTGCCGTAAGCTAAGTTAATTTTCTGAATCTGGATCATGTTTATAAGTATCCAGCAGATCGATTAGCCTGTCAAATAGGGCTTAATTTAATAGTGTGATACTCGGTCTATTCTGCTGACATTGGTCTAAAGAAGTCTTTGATCATACTAGTAGCACCAGCCAATGATGTTGCATCGTAAGGCACGACCACAGTCTTGCCGGCTTTACCCTCGGTGACTTTAGGTAATTCAGTGATATATTTTGTGGCTATGAGATACGCTAAAGCGTTTTGTTTAGGCGCTGCAGATTGTACAATTTGAATACTACGAGATTCAGCTTCAGCTAAGGCATAACGCGCTTTCGCTTGTGCTTCAGCATCGAGGATGGTGGCCTGATTTCGACCTTCAGCTTCTTTAATACTAGCCTCTCTGTATCCTTCAGCACGTAATACCGCTGCTTTCTTTTCACCTTCAGCTATGAGGACAGCTGCACGTTGGTCCCGTTCGGCTTTCATTTGTGATTCCATAGCATGTTGAATTTCGGCCGGTGGTAAAATTTGTTGCAATTCTACATGCTGAATTCTAACGCCCCAACGGGCAGCGGCGGCAGCGAGTTCTTGCTGTAGTTTGCGATTAATGGTATCGCGAGAATTTAAGGTGGTATCTAATTTCATGCCGCCAATTACATTTCTTAAGGTAGTTTGGGCCAAACTTTCTAGCGCAACATTTACATCTTGAATGCCATAAGCGACTTTTTCAGGGTCTTCAATGGCAGCATATAATCTACCGTCAATCGTCATGGCAACGTTATCTTGTGTAATGACTTTTTGTGATGGGATATAGTGCATCTGTTCTCGCAAATCTATATGTGAAACCATTTTTATTTCACGGCCACCACTGATTGCGCGGCTGACTTCTATCTGGCGTGCAGCTTGTATGACCGGCAATTTAAAGTGTAACCCTGGCCCAAGTACTTTTTCAAATTTTCCTAATCTTTCTAATACGATTCTTTTTTGCTGTGGTACAAGATAAAAGCAGCCCCAGGAAATATTACGTCTACCGGAGGCCTGAGACATTGCTGTGCGGGTGGCTTGTTTAGTTTGTTGCATAGCATAGCTAGATTGCTGTGCTAATAACAGGACACTTAGATATATGACGGTATAAATTCTGCTCATTAATACATAAGTCATAGTTTACTCCTCGGCAGGAATTAGAGGTTATTTTTTGGAGTAAATGTAATAACAAAATGGTGATTAGTCAATAATCGTTTGGGTAAAGCAGTTAATGCGTTACACGGCCTGTAAGGCTGATATTTAGGTGGTTGCCATCTGGGGCTGCTAGTCTTTTCATACATTTTTTGTTTTTATTGGCTAACTGCACATCCCATTCTTTTCGTTCACCATTGGTTCGACTAGGACCTTTAACCCAAATATTATCAAATTTGTCTCTAAATCCGTGTTTATTGCCCGGCAATCTAACGATTGGTAAACCCTGCGTTAGCGAACAATTTTTTGGTGGGATATAACGTATCAGGCCCCCACGGTTGGGTAATTCATTTATTTTAGTTAAATGGTTAATGCTATTGTTTGGCCTATTTATGCCTAATAGATTTGTACTAATTAGTGATAGTAATGTTAAAAAAAACAATTTTTTCATGTATAGATCTTTCTTTTATATTTATTTTATATTTGTATTGTATCGAGCTATAGCTGTGATTGCAAATATAATATATTTTTCATCTAGAAAATTTTTGTTTTAAGAAATGAATTTTAAAGTTATCTTTTTTGCGATAGCTGATTTGGGCTAAATAAACATCTAGTTTGCGTGATGTTTGTAAATTTTAGAGATCATTTTGGTCGTACTAAACGGCGAGTAGTCGAACCTGCTTTAGCTTTTTTTGGAGCTTTTTCATTGGCACTATCTATTAAGCCTTGTCTAATGTCCTCAGCAATGCTCGTATAATCTAGAGCTCGAAATTGTGTATCTGAGAGTTCGACTTTTAAATTTGCGATAACTCGGTTGGTCATAGTTTCAACTAAAAATTCAAAATCTCGATCGGTATGCAGATTGCGGCATAATATGCCTGGCGTTAGTGTAAAATCTGATTTTTCGGCACCGGCTATATTTATAGTAATTAGCGCTAATAATGTTAAGAAAAATAATTTTTTCATGGACTGAACTTTCGTGTTTATTTTCTATAATCTGTAAGATAGCTAGTTATAAATGTTGTTGCAAGTGGTGTATATTTTTTTTTGTTAGCGCAAAGTGATAAGTTCCAAGTGATAAAATCTTAAACAAAATCTAAGCGTTTTTTTAAATTTCGATAACCAGCAGCAAAACAGATCGCTGAAAAACCAACAACGGCTAATAAGCACAACCAAAAATTAATAAAGCCAGCTTGGCCCAATAGTGCAGTTCTAATCGCTTCAGTGAGATACAGCATAGGGTTAATTAAATTAAAGTAAGCTAGTGCTGGTATAGTGTTACGCATGGCTAACCAAGAAAACTGGAAGCCGCCTAAAAACCACATCGGAAAAATAAATCTAGACCAGACGGTGCCCAGCTTGCTCATGTTTAGCGTAATACTAGAGACCCAAACGACAAAGCTAGCAAAAAACAGACTGGCAAAGAATAAAACTAGTAAAAACTGCGGGTAATTTATAGTAGCCAAATCTAGTTGGTGCCATAAACAGAGCTTGCCAACCGGAAAAATTAAGACAGTTAACGTGAGATATAGTAAAAAATAGGCCGCGGCTTTACTAAGAATTACTAACCAAGCTGGAATAGGTAAAGTTAAGTTATAATTTATTATGCGATCACCTTCGTAATCGGAAACTAACTCAACTGTACTGCCATAAACTTCAAATAAGCCTACGGCTGCTAACACGCCGCCTAATTGAAAAACACCAAAAGTAGCTGATAGACCAAAGAATGGCAAAATATAGCTAGTAACCGTAATTGTTAGAATTACCCAAATCGAGACATCAATAAATTTGTCTAAAATTAATTGCTTAAAGATCGCTAAGTCTGTTTGGATCAGCGCTTTAAAAGTATTTAAATATAGTTTTTTAGGCATAGAATTCTCTCGAGAAATAGTATATCTATTCCGGAACTTTTTTTGCTCAATATTAAATAATCTATCTACCGCTCGTCCCGACTTCGCTGAAGCTTCGT
>DATEBN010000069.1:0-17499 GCA_035287785.1 Candidatus Babeliales bacterium | reverse complement strand
AAACCCATTGTCGTAATAATTATAAACATACACCAGCCGATCTAATTACAGATAAACATCGTACCTATACCACCGCAGACCCAGTTGATCCTCAACGCTTAGATTTTAATCACACTTGTTATGCCAATTATATTCACGCTAACGAGATCACTCCCGATCAGCGTACAGCCCTGAGTCATGCCCTCTATCCAGCAACTGTATCACCACGTAGCACTATCAGGTCGACCGAATATCAAAGTCCAACTGACCCTGAATTCGAACCACCACCATTAGCTGATATGCCTAATCCCACCACTAATGAGCTAATCGTGCGCTATACTCTAGCCCAAAAACACGCTGCCGGCGCTCGCATACTTAATGCTTGGCGGCGTACCCATAAAATTATTGAAATAACTAGATTACAGCGTGACCCGAATATTGTGCGCGAAAAGGAGCTGATTGCTAGAGACCGTATAGCTAATACTTGGCGCGCCAATCGACCTAAAATTCGCGCTTATAATCAAAATTTTAATGATAATTTAAAAGATTTTAACTATACTAAAAGCCTAGAATATCGCTTAACACAACATAAATTAGCGCAAATACCGAAACTTTTAGATCGCTTAACTTAAGCCAAACTAAAAACAAAGCTACTAGAAAGAAACTTTAAACGTGTTGAAACCTAAAAATCTATTTTTTTTAACGTTGGTTTTTAATCATTTTTTACTATCACAAAGCCAAGCTCTACCAGCACAAACATCAGCAGTCCTACCAGAGCTGCCAGTTGACCTATATCAACACGAGCTATTTCTATTAACTAATAACTATACTACTTCCAAAGTTATCCCAGCTGAAATTCAAAATTTAGCATACCATCAACATAAAATTTTGTGCGTCTCTAAACTTTTTGATACTAAACTTTTGGCCCAGAATAAATTGGTCCAAGCAGAATTACTTAAAGACCGGACCCACCAGGAAATCATAATCACCACCGCTGACAATTTAAAGTTAACCTGCTCTTATTTTAATCGCCAAAAAGAGCGTGTGATCGTAGTTGGGCCGGGGCATACTAACGCCAAAGAAAAAATGGCCTTATTTGCGCATATGTTTCCCGACTTCGACATTTTAATTATTAATTTCCGTGGGCTTGGTCATCGAGAACATAGCTTTAACCCCCTTTATTTAGCCCTAGAATTTACTGGCGATGCTCGCTTTGGACAAAAAGAAGAGCTCGATATTCAGGTTGTTATAAAATTTTTGCGCCAACAAGTAACCCCCAACAATACCCCTAAATATCAGCAGGTAGTTGGGCTAGGTATTTGCTTAGGCGCCTATAGTTTGGCGCGTGCCCAGGGTTTAGCGGAACAAAATAATTTAAAGTTATTTGATCAATTAATCTTAGATGGCTGCTGGCTATCTTTAGAAGCTGTCATCGAAAAACTGGTCGCTGATCCGTACCTCATTATAAATCCGCAAACTGGTGGTGCAGGTGCTACTACTAAGCAAGCGATAAAATTAACCCATAAATTATTGCTAAAAGTACTACAATGGAAATTCGAATTGAAGCTCGATGGCTCTTCAGACTTATGCCAATATTTTAACGCAATTACAATCCCAACTTTATTTTTCTATGGTAAAGACGACAAGCTAATTTCACGCGCTAATTTCGCAGCTATGTGGACAGCTTTACCAGCATTAACGCCTAAGTTTGCCATCATCACTGATAAACAGCATGTGCATAATCATTTAACTATGCCCTATTTTTATAAGTTAGCCTGTGAGCTATTTATTTACGACCATGCTAATTTTGCCCCTAAGTTAACTGATTTAACCAGCTTAATTAGCTATTTAACCCAGAATTTAGCTCTGCAAGCCCAGTTACCAATAGATCATGTCTTTAAACCAGCTAAATTAAATTAATTTTCCCACATGTATCTGAACCAGGACAAGTAGCTTTTAGCCTCTTACAGGTTTGAATTATACTATATGTTAACTGCATTTAACATATAGCGTAACTAAATGTAAAATCTAGTTCGCATTTAGTTATAAATTTTAAGAGTAACTAAGGGTAATATTAGGGGATACTAAAAATTTAAAACAAGACTATTGCTTTAATAATAGCCAGCTTGCTAGTATGAGATACAGGTTAGAAACGATAAAAATTGGGCTAAAGCGTGGTTAGAATAGCACAACTTTGATTAATATTATTTATTATGGAGTTGTTATGTTAGTGCTAAATAAAACATTAAAGTTGGGGATATTGTTGCTAACAGCAATCTTACCTAGTATTACACATGGTCTGAATTTCAAAAAGTTAGCTAGTCAAGCGCAAGCCGGCCTTCAAAAGGCACAACAAGCTGGCGAGCGGGAATTAAAGCGTGTACAGCAAGTAGGCGCTCAAGAATTAAAAAAAGCTGAAAAAATCGTTACTGCTTCTGTTAGTAGTGCTATCGATACTATTAAAAAAGAAGCGCCGGTAATTATTGCTACTAGTGAAAAAAAATTAACCGATCTGAAAACTACTTATGATGCTGTGGTAGACAGCGCTATCGATGCGGTAGCAGACCCAGTTAAGGCGAGTGTGCGTGCCAAATTTAATATTGATAATGCTTATAAAGATACCCCTTCGCAAGTTTACAATGAAACTAATTTTCAAGCCCGCGAAGCAACTATTATTGCCCGCAGACTACCGATAATCCAAACTAATACCGCTAAATTTATAAAAGATCAGCTGCCTGAAACTGTAACATTGTCTGCTACCAATACACCACACATTGGGATTGTAGCTAGTGGTGGCGGCTATCGTGCTATGATTGCAACCTTAGGCTTCTTAATGGGCTTAGAAAAAATTGGCGTATTAGATTCAACACTTTACATGAGTGCGCTATCTGGTTCAACTTGGATGTTAGCACCTTGGAACAGTCTAAATTTAAGCTTAACTGATTTAAATGCCTACTTGCGTAACTATTCTTATAACGCACAATCAACTATCGACATGATTACTGATCAGACACAAATCCAAAAAATAGCTAATAATATTACCCGCAAAGAGCTATTTAATAACCCAGTGAGCAGCGTTGATCTTTATGGTGCTTTAATAGCTAATAAACTATTTGGCAGTTTACCAAATCGTCAAAATATATATCTAGCTGATCAAGCTGCCATAATTAACGACGGCACCAGAATATTTCCAATTTATACTGCCGTAGAGCCAGTCGCTAAAGATCAATACCGCTGGTATGAATTTACACCATTCACTTTTGGTAGCGCTGATTTAAATAAATATATCGACATCTGGGCTATGGGTCGTATTTTTCAAAATGGCCAAGCTAAAAAATTGGCCACAATTGATGGTGAACAATATGGTCCAGATATGCCACTAGGATTTATTTTAGGTATTTGTGGCTCTGCTTACACGGTCAGCTTAGATGAAATGATTGCACTGATGGAAAAAGCACCCCTAGATGCCCCTCAGAGATTAGCTTTAGCCGCCCTTAAGAGTCATGCCGAGTTTGAAGGCGCGGGACATATGCGCGTATACCCAGCCTTGATACCTAATTTTATGTCTGGCATTAGCGGTAGCAGTCTAACAAGCGCCAAAGAAATTAAACTCGTCGATGCCGGCTTAGATAGCAATTTACCATTTATGCCGTTAGTTGGCCCACATCGCAAACTAGATATTTTAATTGCCCTAGATGCTTCTAATCCGATTAATGCTGGCGAAGCTTTACGAATCTCTGAAAGACGTGCGCATGAGCGTGGTTATAAATTTCCTAAAATAGATTATAGTAACTTAAACCAACGCTCTTTTACGGTTTTTGCGGATGCTGACCCAGAAACCCCAATGGTCGTTTATATACCATTAATCCGCGATGCAACCTTACCTGGCTTAGCTGACAATCCCGTTCTAAATAAATTTGATCCACAAGTTTGTGCCAACGAGAGCTTCTGTAGTACTTTCAATTTTAAATATAGCCCGGAACAATTTGAACAATTACGTCAATCGGCTGAATTTAATATTGTGGCTAATAGTGCTAATTTCTGGAACGCCATTAAAGATGCTGTATTACGCAAAACTAAATAACTAAAAAATTATTTTGGTGCTAACTTAGCTATTAATCTCAGTAGCAATTGATAAAATACTACAATATGCATACCTACTCGATCAGCCATGGCCTCGTCGTAAGTATGCGTAGTTTCATTACGAATGTCGGTCATCCCCAGTAACATTGTTAACTCTGACTCCGTAAGCAATTGTTGAGCATAACATTCTTGGAATACTTTACGCGGTGAAGCAACTTCAATGCCATTCTGATCACGCAGGATAGTTTTAAGATATTTCCAGGTTAAATCATAACAAAATTCAAAGCGTTTGATCAAAGCATCTCGGTGCGTTACAAGTTCGTTTTCTTGATTTAAGCTCTGCAGACCATTTTGCTCTGCAGCTTTCTGTAACTGCACATATGTTTCTGCCATGTAGCACAGGCGTTCATAAGCCTTTTGTAGTTGCACAAAGCGACTATTTAGCTCTGCCATAAAATCCCCTCACTTAGAATCGTATTTTTTAAATCTTGTGACACTGAATTCAAATCAACCACGTCGATTTTTTGAGGAATATATAACTCACCCAGTACATTACGCGCTAGAGAAAGCTCACGCAAAGTCATTTCACGACCTAAATCAAGCGCCAAGTCTATATCTGAAGCCTCACGATTAGTACCACGTGCACGCGATCCAAAAAGATAAATTTTAACATTCGGCAATAAAGCTACTAATACCCTAATAATGAGCGCTTGTCTTTTAGAATCAATCATTGATTACCTTCTAATTTCAATCCAAAAAATATAACCGTAAGCCAAAGCGTTTGCGCGTGAGATAAATTACTAAGAACATAAGTCCTATCACCGGCAAATCCCATAGCCAGTAACCCACACCGTGCAATAAAAAATCGGCTGACGATTGGACAAAATTAATAATTAATTGCTTCATAGCCCAGTGGATTCCCCAAAAGAGTGGCATAAAGATCGTTAGTTGCCAGCAGTATTGCTTGAGAAATTTTAGCGCTGGTAAATTAAATAGTTCAAAATTGTGTCGAGTGCGTAAGAAATAAAATAATAGTAGAGTTTGGATTACAGCAGAAATAGTAGTAGCTAAACCAATTCCAGTCGCTTTAAAAATATACATTAGTGTCGGGCTTAAAATTAAATTCACTAGTGCTGCGATAATCGAAGTAATGGTCGGGATTTTGGTATCTTGTTTAGAGTAATAAATATTTAATAAGATTTTATTAATCGAATAGAAAAATAAACCCAATGTAAATGCGATTAACACAGATTGTGCTTGCAGCACTTTATCGAGTGGAAACTTGCTAGATAAAAATAAGGTCTTAAAAATCTGCCCCGCATCGAAAGCTAAGATAATCGTAATTGGTGCCATCACCCAAAAAATAAATTTAGTCGCTTCGTAGAGATAAAAACTTAAACGTTTAGGTGCATAGGAATTTATACGCGAAAAATGGGGTAATAAAATCGTCGCAAATGCTACGGCAAATACCCCTAATGGAATTCCTACAAACCGGGAAGCATACCGAACTATCGATAGTGAGCCATCTGCCAAATAAGATGCAAAACTAGTATCAACCCACAAATTAATTTCCATAATACTCATGCCAAACATAATCGGAAAAAATTTAGTTAAAAGCTGTTTAAAATTACTTTTAGCTTCCTGATCCACGGGACTAAATCTAAACCCGAATCGCCAATAAACTAAAATATGTAACAAGAAATTAACTAACCCGCCCAATAACACTGCATAACAAAGAAATTCAACTGATAGATCGTACCTAATTCCCAGTAATAAACCACCGACAAAAATTATATTTAATAATACTGGGCCAAATGCCGGTACAAAAAAGTGATTAATCGATTGCATCGCACCCGCTAATAATGCACCAGAAGAGATAAAAATCACAAATGGTGCCATAATTTTAAGCAATGAAATCGTATAAGCCGCTTTCTCTGGTGAAAATCCCGGTGCAGCTAAATAGACTACCCAATCTGCTAACAGATACATTAGCAAACAAAGTAGCATTAAGGTGCCCTCAAAAGCGATAAATGAAAGTGTCATTAAGCGACTTGTGAGCTCTTTGGCATTTTTTTTACCCTTAATAATCGCTACAATTGTCGGTACAAATGCAGAAGACAACGCACCTTCAGCAAAAATTTTGCGTAAAAAATTAGGAATTTTGTAAGCGGCAAAAAAAGCGTCTGATAACATACCAGCGCCTAAATAACGGCCCAAGAAATATTCGCGAATTAAACCTAAACCACGACTAACGAGCGTTAACAAACCAACTTGTGAAGTTTTTTTAAGAATCGAACTTTTATTCACTGATACACCTAAATATCTAAAACCAGACCCAAAAACTAATTTATTAGCAGTTTAGCGTGAGATAGCTGTAATTTATACTCTAATTTTTCTAACACATAGCTATCATGCGTACAAATAATTAATCCCATTGATCGCTCCTGCTGTAAAGATATTAGTAAATCGATAATTTTGCGACCAGTTTCGAGATCTAAATTACCAGTCGGCTCATCAGCTAATAAAAAGGCTGGTTGTGCATAGAGTGCTCGTGCAATTGCTACCCGCTGCTGTTCTCCGCCCGATAGTTGTGTTGGCTTGGCATAAGCTTTGTGCGCTAAGCCAACTTGTTGTAGTAACTCTAGCGCTCGTTGTTTAGCACCTGCAAAACTAACCCCCAAGATTAATCCCTTGAGAGCAATATTTTCCCAAGCATTTAAATCCTGAATCAAGTTAGGTGCTTGAAAAACTAAACCAAGTTTAATTTGCAAATCTGTGGCTGTGATCAGTTGTTGATTTAAAGTAATTACTCCAGCAGTAGGTGCCTCCAGCCCCGCTAACATGTGCATAAGCGTTGATTTGCCAGAACCTGACACGCCAGAGATAGCATAACTTTGACCAGCTAAAAAATCGTAACTACTGTTTTCCAAAACTGTCACTCGTTGACCAGCTTGATCAAAATATTTGGTAACTTGCTTTAATGATAATTGTGACACAAGACTCTTCAATAGAAATAATAGACTATCTGTTATCAGTAAATATTATATATTTATATAGTAAATATTATATAGCACGAAATAGTTTAGCTAATTTAAAGCTTGGGGCTCAAAATGTTAAAGTTACGGGTTGGTGTCTTAATGGGCGGCAAAACGATCGAAAAAGAAGTTTCGTTTAACTCTGGCCGCACAATTTGTGATCATCTAGACACGACCAATTTTACACCTATCCCAATTTTTCAAACTTTTACTGGTGAACTATATATTTTACCCATAAAATTTCTACACCGTGGCAAGATTAGCGATTTCGAAGCCCGTTTAGCACAAGAAGCTGAAAAAATTGCTTGGGATCAATTAAAAGCACTAGTCGATTATATCTATTTAGCAGTACATGGTCGTTATGCCGAAGATGGTACACTCCAAGGGATGCTCGAAGTTTTAAATATCCCCTACTTAGGCTCGAACGTTTTTACTAGTGCCATTACTATGGATAAAATCAAACAGCGTGACTTTTTAGAATTGCATGGGATTGCAATTCCGCGTGGCATTACAGTCACTCCCGATAAAATAAATAATTTCACCGAGTATAAAACTCAAATTTTAAATTTATTAGAACAACAAAAAATTAATTTTCCGGTGATCGTTAAGCCCCATCAAGAAGGTTCTAGTTTGGGTATCTCGATAGTTAGTCAACCCACAGAATTAGCAGCAGCACTAGAGCTAGCTTGTAATATTTATCCGAATTACCAACAGCCAGTTTTAGTCGAAGAAAAAGTGCAGGGCCTAGAATTTTCGGCGGTAATTTTAGAAGATTTAATTACTGGTGCACCGTTAGCATTGCCACCGACGGAAATCGAAATTGAAACTAATGGGGTGGGTTTTTTTGATTACGAACAAAAATATATGCCCGGTCGCGCACTGAAACATACACCAGCCCGCTGCAGCGCCGCTGACTTAAAACTAATTCAAGCTGTCTGCATCAAAGTTAAATCAGTGTTAGATATTAAAACGATTGCGCGGATCGACGGTTTTTTAACCCCTGATAGCCGCGTGATTATTATCGATCCAAATACGCTCTCTGGTATGTCACCATCCACATTCTTATTTTTACAAGCCGCTGAAATTGGCATGAGCCATACTAGTTTAATTAACCATTTAATTTACACAGATTTAAAACGTAAAAATTTATTGGGAAATATTGTGTTAGACCAAAATAATTTAGAAAATTTAAGTCCAGAAAATTTAGATTTAAAAAACGCCGAGCTAGGTAATAATAATTTAGCTAAAATTCGCGTAGCTGTACTTTTTGGTGGTGACTCTAACGAGCGAGAAATTTCACTCGAGTCTGGCCGTAATGTAATTTATAAACTTTCGCCGCAAAAATATACCGTGATCCCATTATTTTTAAATAGTAAATTTGAGCTACATAAAATCTCTAATAAATTATTAGTCCGTTCTAAAACCACTGAGATTGCTGAATTACTAGATCCGGCTGATCAAGTTAATTGGTCTGATTTACCAGCATTAGCAGATTTTGTTTTTATCGCGCTACATGGTGGCAAAGGCGAGAATGGCGCCGTTCAAGGCGCACTTGAAATGTTAGGATTACCGTATAATGGCTCCGGTGTTTTTACCAGCGCGCTCTGTATGGATAAATTCAAAACTAACCAACTGTTAACCCAGCTCGGTTTCACAGTGCCACAGAATTATTATTTAACTAAAATTAACTGGGATCTAAATCCAGAACTAGAATTAACTAATCTTAAAACTAAACTAAATTTTCCCTTAATTATTAAACCTGCTGATGACGGCTGCAGTGTGTTTGTTGAAAAAGTA
Organism: Candidatus Babeliales bacterium; assembly: GCA_035287785.1. GTDB lineage: Bacteria > Babelota > Babeliae > Babelales > JABDEC01 > CANKVQ01. The sequence continues at coordinate 8,605 of DATEBN010000069.1, read as the reverse complement.
ACTAATCAAGCAGATTTACTTAGCGCAATTAATAAAATCTTAGTCGCTAAAGATCATGCTCTAATCGAAGAGTTTATTGTTGGCACAGAGTTAACGATTGGTGTGATTGGCAACCAAAATCCGCAAGCGCTGCCACCAAGTAAAACCGTGGTGACACACGATGTTTTATCAATGGCTGAGAAATTCTTACCTGGTGCCGGTGAAAATCAAACTCCTGCACCATTACCAACACCAGCTATAGAATTAGCCCAAAAGACTATTCGTGATGCCTATCAAGCCGTTGGCTGTGCTGGTTATGCTAGAATCGATTGCTTTTATCAAGATGCCCAAACTAGTCCCACTGGTGCACCCAGAATTGTAATTATTGAGTTTAATACGTTGCCCGCTTTAACACCGGCCACTTGCTTATTTCATCAAGCAGCTGAGCTAGGAATTAGACCAATGGATTTTATTAATTTAATTATTCAGCTAGGCTTTGAAAAACACGTTAAAAATTTTAAAATAGACCATCAAGAAATTACTCTAAGTGCGTTCGTGGTGAGTGCTCCGCAGGAGCGTATCGAACCATAAATAATCGGGCTCCGGTTGTTTTACCAAACCAGAGCCCTAAAATTATTTTAGCTGAAAACTTAGAAGTAGCTTAAGACAGCTGCTGCTGCCACCAATTGCAGTAAATGTGCTGCGGCGTTTAATGCAAACAATTTAACTGGGCGGCCTTCCCAAAGTACACCACCCAAGAGTGTCGGCACAATAAAGCCTAGCCAAAGTTTGATCGCGGCTAATACGCTAGCTTCGTAGCCATTGATTAACAATCTGTGTAATAAGCAAGATGTCACCGTGACTACTAATAACGCGCTAATTAAGTAGCCCACATAAGCTTTGGTTGTGTCGATATTTTTGGTTTTAACACCACTTAACTTCATCCACATTTCACCAAATACTTTGGGCGAATACCAGATTATGCCGATTAACATGTAAACAACTGTGGCTGCTAAGATGCCATACATAACATTTGGTTGTGATAAATATTCAAAATGGTTCATAGACACACTCTCTTTTATTAGAAATATTATTTAAAAATTAACCAAAAATATTATTTAAATAAATCAAACGGGCGACGCTAATAAAAGTTGAATTAACATAGTCACAAAAATCGCTACTAAATTTGATAACGTTAATGGCACTAATAGATCAGCAACTTTACCTTTATGGCGACCATGTAAATAAATTAGCTGATAAATTACGTTGACTAACATGAAGAAGTAAGCAAAACGTGGCGAACCTCTAAATGCCCATAACATTGGCAATACCATTACCATGCTATATAAGTTGGCCCAAACGATGGCTGCATTTACACTACCAGAAAGTTCATCTACTTGCTTGCTGAACAAGCCCAATAGCACTAACGCATTGGTAATCACATATGGTAATAAATATTGTATCTGCTTGATGAAAAGTGGACTCAAAATCCAAGCTACATCCATTAATACTCTCCCCTTCTAAGAAAGTTAAATAATTAAACAGAACTCCCAAGAGCTCAACTCATCACTTACAGACATAGTAATTTAAAATTATTTCGTCAAATAGTTTAATTATTCTTCGGATTTATACTCGATTAGATTAAAATGCCGTTGAGCCAAAAATACCAAGCCAATTAGATTGGGAATCACTACTAACGATAGCATGACTTCTAATATGTGCCAGATCAGTGGCACAGCGCAGACGGCGCTGAAGAGTGTGACTAGTGCCACAAATAAGTGATAAATGTGTACACCGCGATGCTTAGTAAATGAAGCAAAACTTTGCGCGCCATTAAAACTATTACCCATCACAGTTGTAAATACAAACATCGCAATACTAACTAATAGCACCCAGCGACCAATCATGAAAGGTGAGTGATATTTAAAAGCTAGATAAACTAACTTGCCGGTCATCTCACTATTAGAGCTCCAAACACCAGTCACTAAAACTATTAAACCCGAAATAATTACTAAAAAAGTATCAGCAGCGATCGAGTATAATGCCATAATGGCTTGATCTTTAGGGTGTTTAACATTAGCTAAAGCGTGCGGGATAGATGAAGTACCAACACCTGCTTCTGAAACAAAAGCACTTTTATAGGTGCCCACACGAATAGCTGTAAACAAAGCTGCGCCTAATCCACCACCAATAAATGCTTGCGGCGTAAATATACCCTTAATAATTAAAATTAGAGCATGTTTTAAGGCACCTAAATCTTGAAATAAGATCATAAGCGCGAAAATTATATATAAACTAAACTTAATTGGCACTAATTTACTAGCCAGTGACCCCACACGCTTAGCACCGCCCCACAAAACTACTAAAACTAAAATGGCTAATAATATTCCAGTGACCCACTTATTCACTGATTCTTCTTGTAAAATCTCTGCCAAAGCATTGGACTGAATTCCTGACCAGCCGGCAAATAGAAAGATCGTGATAAAGCCATACCATTTTGCTAACCATGGATGAACTAGTTTAAGATATTGGGTCGGCCCACCTAAGATATGTCCATCTGGCGTTTCTTCACGCGTCTTAATCGCAAATAAAACTTCGGTATATTTAGTTGCCGATGCCATGACAGAATACATAATCATCCAGAATAGGGCCCCGGGACCACCCGCGATAATTGCTAACGATGGACTGACAATATTGCCAACGCCAATAGTAGTCGACATCGCCGTAAACAATGCTTGTAACGGACTAATTTCACCGACAATTTTTTTAGAATTAGTTTTGTGTGTAGAACTTAGGCTTTCTGGTTGCTCAGTAGCATTTAAACGCGACGGGCTTCTCAGTAATTTCAAAAATCTCGGAAAAGCTCGAATCTGGATAAATTTTAACTTAATGGTCAAAAATAGTGCCACACCCCAAAACAAAAAAGTGACCGGTGTCGCTAAAATTTTATTAAAATGTGAAATTGATTCGAGATCAAAATAGTACATATAATTTCCCTAAATTGTTTATCTAAAATTTACAATTGGCTTAATTACTTTTAGACAGAAAAGCTAACGCTGTCCGTAACGCCCCGTCAAATTGTAACTCCTGCTGGGCTGCTTGCTTACTAACATACTGCACCGCTTGCGCCACTTCGTATGAGCCATAATTTAAAGCGGTCAAAGTATCAGTTAGTCTACGACCATAACCAATTACCCCCGGCGCTTGTGCTAAATCTAGCTCACCAGATAACATTAGTTTTTGCGTCTTAGTGCGTAATAAAATCACCATCTGTTCCGCCTTTTTAAGCCCAATGCCATTCACGCTACTTAGCAAATTTAAATCGCCATTATTAATCGCCGTAATAAACTGCTGCGGCGATAGTTGTCCTAAAACAGCTAAGCCAATTTTGGGACCAACACCCTGACAACTTAAAATTAATTTAAAGATTTGTTTAGACATGAGATTATCAAAACCATACAGGGCTAAGCCCTGATCCTGGTTCCAATGGGAGTAGATATAAAGCGTGACCGCTGCGCCAATATTATAATCTGCGCCGTTAACAACTTGAATTGAGAAGCCCAGGCCAGAATTATCGGGAATAACTGTCAGCTCGCCCGCAAAATTCGATTGTATTGTACCACGCACATAGCTAATCATGCAATTTCCAGGTTTTATGTTTTTAGTTGAGTACCCGCACCCAATCTAGACACCCTGCGAAGTCCCGAATTTATGAGGGTTGTATCGAAGGGCGCTATAATAATTTTAATTAAAATTTATGATCACATAAAATTACTAAAATCACAAGTGTCACGCCGACAGCAGTAAGCTATTAACACCGCTATAATTTTTCCCTAAAAACAAGTTATTTAAAATAAACTGGATTTTTTATCGGTCTTTTAATTGACAAACTCGCTACTTTTGTTACTTTTTTAAGGTCTCGTGGGAATAGCTCAGCTGGTAGAGCGTTGCCTTGCCAAGGCAAAGGTCGCGGGTTCAAATCCCGTTTCCCACTCCAAATTCCCAGGCACCACATTAAGCAGTAGCTCGTGATCAAATTCATTCAACACAGTTCAAATAAATATTTTAGCTCTGCTTCTACGGTTAATTATCGGTCTTTCTTCGCAAAAGCATCGATCTATTACAAATCCAAATCAAATGTGGTATTTCTGGTGCGTCAGGGCCTACCAAGCTTAGCGCTGGTCGGTGTACAGTTTAATAATTTTACAAGTTTAGGGCTTTTATTTTGATGAAATCCGTTATCGAGGAAGCATCCTCACTGGAAAAGGCGATCGAACAAGGTTGGATCAAAGCCGGAAAACCAAAAGAGTTTTCTGTTAAAATTTTCCAAGAACCAGTTAAAAATTTCTTGGGCATGACTAAACAAACTGCCAAAGTCGGTATTTTCTTTAAAGAGAGTGGTCAGGCAACTGAGTCTACCGGCTATCAAGGGAACCGGCCACAACAGCGTCGACCATATCGTGGTAATCGACCAAATCCGAATCGTAATACCAATAATCCTAATAATCCTAGTCACAAGCCGCAAAACACTAACACTACAGCATCAACTAGTCACAGCTCGCACAATACTAGCTCTAATAATAACCCAGCTACTTCAGTAAGTAATCCACCCAAAGAAGCGACTACACGTCCAGATGGTACACCGGCACCAAGACGCTATCATCGTCCACGTCGACCATATCAAGGCTCTAAGCCGGCTGCAGATGCACCTAAGCAGCCTAATTATGCTGGCCATGACGAAGATACAAGCAATAAAGAATAGCTTTAGTAATACATAGTGTAGGTTATGTATAATATGCAACGAACAATTGTAGCCCAATGTACACCCATTGGCAGCGGCACTTTAGCGGTCATTAGAATTTCTGGACCGCAGAGCTTACAAATTGCAGATCAGCTCGGGCAATTAGCTAGTGGCGCTAAAATTAGTGCCCAAGCTGCTAACACGATTAATTACGGTGCTGTGATAAAATATGTTACAGCACCAAAAACTCACTCAGAAACCCAAGATTTTATAATCATCGACCGAGTCATGTTCAGTGTTTTTCGTGCACCCAAATCTTTCACCGGCGAAGATACAGTCGAGATCAGCTGCCATAATAATCAGTTAATTATTAATCAAATCATTAATTTAACCCTGGAATTTGGCGCTAGTTTAGCGCAACGCGGTGAATTCTCACAACAAGCTTTTCTAAACCAAAAATTAGATTTAACACAAGTCGAAGCCCTAAATGAGCTAATTTATGCTAACACTGATCAAGCACTTAAAAAATCTTTAGCCCAGCTTGATGGTAGTTTATCGCACTGGCTAGTTGAAATCGAAGCACAATTGCTCCAAGCACTGGCACTCTCAGAAGCTAGTTTTGAATTTCTTGATGAAGAGTTCGATTTCGGCCCGCAAATTTTAGTGATTATCGAAAAATTAGCACTTAGTTTACGTGAGCTACAAATAAAGTTTAACCAAGATCAGCAACTTAGAACTGGAATTAAAATTGCAATCGTAGGGCCACCTAATGCTGGCAAATCTTCGCTATTTAACAAACTGGTCCAACAAGAACGGGCGATTGTGACTGAGATTGCGGGCACGACCCGCGATACGATCGAAGCTGGCTGGCAACTAGGTGAATATTTAGTCACTTTTGTGGATACTGCTGGCTTACGTAAAGCAACTGAAACAATTGAACAATTGGGAATCACCCGCTCACTGCAAGCTGCGCAAGCTGCCGACGTGATTCTATTAGTATTTGATAGTACCCGCGATCAAGCTAGTTATAGCGCTAGTGAGCTAGCTGAATACCAAGAATTAATTAAATTATATAGTCACAAAATTTTATTAGTTTTAAATAAGTGCGATCTAGAGACCCGCGCATCCCGACGCAAGCCCGGCGTAGCTTTAGCAAAGCCTGGGGAGCAATCGAGGGATGTTAAGGGTGAGAGAGAACCCATTTTAGTATCAGCTCAAACTGGCGCTAACTTAGACCAACTTAAACAAGCCCTTGAAAATAAAATTCAAAGTTTATTGGGCGTTAATAACTCGCCGTTTTTACTAAACCAACGACATAATATTATTATTAGTGACTTACTAACCCAGCTAGCAGTTATCCAAAATTTATTGACTCAAGACCAAGTCGCTTACGAACTACTATCGATCAATTTAAATCAGGCACTAGTAACTATTTCTGAGCTAACTGGCAAAACTATCAGTGAACAAGCAATGGATAAGATCTTTCGGGAATTTTGTGTTGGAAAATAAAACAGGCCGGGTTTTAGACCGACCTGCTAGTATTCGAAAATCTAAATTAATCTTAAGCTGCCGAAGGGCGCACATTCTGCTCAGGATTATCTGTTACTAATTCTGTCTCTGCGCGACGATTAATACTTTGCGCTTCCATGCCATCTTCGTTAGTTAACAACTGTGAAGCACCGAAACCGATGGTACTAATACTTTTCTTAGGTATCCCCAACTTGATATACTCATCCGCTACGTTATAAGCCCGCTTTTGCGAAACAGCCCGGTTGTGTAATTCACATTTAGCGATCTTACAAGCATGACCTTTAACAACTACACGTAAATTAGCATCCGTATCGAGCTCGTTTTTCAAGATGCGCGCGTTATTGCTAATTTTATTCACTTCAGTTGGCCGGATTTTGCCACTATCAAAATCGAATTGGATCGGGTCCAGTGACTGATTGTCATAGACAATATCATCAGTATCAAAATCTGAATTATTACCAGCGGTTGCCGATACACCTGCATCTGCACTATCATCAAAAATATCTTGCTCGATATCTTCTTCTAAGACAAATTCATCCGCATCGCCACTAACCGTGTAACCCTTGACCAGCTCTTGCGTCGGCTCAGACTGTTCTGTCTGATGCTCTACTGGCTTAACTGCTTTTTTATTGAAACAGCCTGGCATTATAAATAACAGTAAAACTGCCAAAATAGGATATTTTTTCATGGTTCTACTTACCTCTCGCCCATAATATTAGAAAAATTAACTGTATAGAGCGCTATTATAGCCTTAAAAAACCATCTGTAGAAGAGCGATTGTTAGATTTTAGTCAATATTCTATCAATTAGAAAAATCGTTGGGTATAATTGGTTATATAGTAAATTTATAAAAATTGAATACTTGCCTGCAGATATGGCCCTAATTTAGCCCTTAAATATTAGCAGCTCAGGTTTGCTCCAACGAAATGGATCTAAAAAAATCTATGAAAAAAATTTTAATCAGCCAGAAACCTTGGGAGACCAGGACGGCGATCACCCGTGATAATCGACTGCAGAATATCTATTTTGCTTCGCATATCAAAGTTTATCTAGAACGCTGCTTCTACAAAGGTATAGTCACTAAAGTTTTACCTGGTATCCAAACTGCCTTCGTCGAATTTGGTCAATATAAAGCTGGCTTCTTACATATTTCTGAAATCGATCACAATTTAGCACTTTCACGGATGTCTAATTCGATTGAAATTGAAGATGATAAACGAATTACTAGCCACATGGATATTAGCAAAATCCTAAAAGAAGGCGAGCCGATTTTAGTACAGGTCAGCAAAGAGCCGGTTTATGAAAAAGGGGCTAAATTAACGCGCTGCTTTACTTTACCGGGCAGATTTATTGTTTTAATGCCCAATATTCCGCGTGTCGGGATCTCGAAAAAAATCGAAGCACCCGAAGAACGCCAAAGACTCAAAGATATTCTGCGTAGCCTATTGCCAGAGGGCATGGGTGCGATTATTAGAACTTCTTGCGAACATCGCACCGAAAAAGAGCTCGCTAAAGACGTCGATTATTTAGTCGGACTGTGGAAAACGATTACGGATAGCTATAATGCTGCTCCGGGCGTGAAATTAATTCATACTGACCTACCACTTTCGCTGCAAACTGTGCGCGATAATCTCGACGACCAAGTTACAGAGATTATTACTGATAACCCAAATGCGCATACTGAAGTATTAGATTTCTTGAAGCAAATCGCCCCAGAATATAAACATCTGGTAAAAATACACAAAGATCCACCAACTTTATTCGAAGCGCATAATATCGAAAAGCAGTTGGAAAGTGCGTTAGAAAAGAAAACTACTTTACGCTCTGGTGGTTCAATTATTATCGAATCTACAGAAGCAATGACCGTTGTCGACGTTAACACGGGCAAATTTGTCGGTAAACGTGATCTAGAAGATACGATTCTACAAACCAATCTTGAAGCGGCGGAAGAAATCGTCAGACAGTTACGCTTACGTAATATTGGTGGCTTAATCGTCATCGACTTTATCGATATGGGTATTTCAGCCAATCGCCAAAAACTGTTTAAGAATTTCGAACAAATGCTCAAAGAGCATGATAAATTTCAATCTGTCGTACTAAGAATCTCAGAATTTGGCTTAGTGCAAATGACCCGTAAACGTTCTGGTAAAACTTTAGTGCAACAATTGACTAGTACTTGTGAAGATTGCTGTGGGCGTGGTTTTGTTAATTCGATCGAAACTGAAAGTCATAATGCGCTGCGCAAATTTACTGAGAGCCTAACTGAAGTTAAGCGTAAAACGGTGCGTTTGATCTTAAATCCAGAAGTGTTCGATTTTATTAATAATTCAGAGCATGATGCGATTTTGGAGCTAG
>DATEBN010000068.1:0-4766 GCA_035287785.1 Candidatus Babeliales bacterium | reverse complement strand
CTAATAATGCCAGTTCAGTTGGTGATAAAGTACGACTGTGTTGGGGAGTTGGGACAGCAATGGCGGTCGCCATCGCTTTAGTACGCGCTAATTTAGCTTTACGCGCACTAGGTTTTTGATAATCCAGAGTGTTAGATATGGCATTAATTGCTAGATCAGCAGTGGTAACCGTTGGTAATGCTAGTGTGTTAGTCCAAGCAGATCTTGGTTCAGTCACTAATTTTACTTGTTTATGTGTTGGCAGTTGCACTGGTAAAATATTATTTATAGGTAAATCTGAAGCTATTAATGGCTCAATATTGGGTGTGACGTTGGTGATGTTAGGCATATCACTGGCAACTATCAGTATTGCTTTGCTGCGTCTAGGGTCGTTCCAGTTGTTGGTGGCAAAATCTGGTGCAAATTGCAGCGGTTTAAGCAACTCTAATTCTGTAGTAGCTAAATTAAAGTAGGGCTTAGAGGTTGGTTTGGTCACTACTGAACTGATAGATGGTGTTGTTGCTTGTGCTGCTAGAATAATATCATGGGCGGGGGGATTAGTGGTATTAGCTGAGCTATGATCTGCAGGATCGTTTGATCTATTAGTGAGTGCACATAGTGCATTTGCTTTAAGCTTAGTTGGTCGATATTGTGGCAGATTTAAAGTTGGTAATTTTTGGCTATCAGGGAGCACAACATGGGGAGGTTGCCATTGTAGATGATCGAAATCATAAATTTGTAGTGTCACTGGTTTATTAACCGCTGTAGCACGATATTTTAGATCAGCTAATAATGGCAGCTGACCAGGATTTAAATGATAGTTATGCGCTTGCTTCAAGGCATATTCGCGATATGAGCGTGCGGCTGGCAATGTGGATAAGTTGGTTGGTAAATCAGCTTTAAATACCGCATGTTGTTTTGGTGTGGTATCGAAAGTATAGCCAAAGCCAATATTCAAAGTTAGAGCAGTGGTATTATCTAAAGCGATATTGTATTTTTGCTTGTTCATTTCATAGCCGGTAAAATCTACCGCAGCTAACTGGTATTGCACTTCGAGCGGGATAATTTTACCAGCCGCATCGCGATAATAATTACCTGGAATAAAAGCGGCGGCCGCTAGATAGAAATTTAAGTTTTGGTCGAATTGATAATTAATAGCACAATTGATTTCTGAACCCAAATGTTGTGATAAGGTTTGACAGGCATCAGTTTGTAAGAGCGGTGTAAAAGTATCAGCGGCAGCGCTGCCACAAGCACCTAAGGCGAATAAAATATCTAAGCCATAATTGTAACCCTTCTTCGTAGGCTGTGCTTGCCAGTAAGTTAATAGATTAAATCTAAATGTAAAAGCGCGTGTTGGATCCACGATTTGGTCATATTTAGCGCCGAGACCTAAGAAAGCTAAATTAGTAAATAGTGGATAAGTTAAGCGTGATTCAGCAGTAGCGAGCGGGCGATTTAATTTTTGTGATTCGAGCATGAAAACCGAATAGACATTTCGATTCAGGAACATTTGGTCAACGCCCACAAAACCATTATATTGTTTATTGTAATCTTTAGTATTGATTTTACCTGTACAAGCGCCTAAACCATTATCATCACAGGTGCCATAGAGTCGAATGGCCATTAATTTTTCAAAAGAATCATTGGGGTTTTCATCACCGGAAGCATAACCCGCAGCTAAAGCAAAAGTAGTTTGCACACCTGGCTTAATCGGGTGCAACTTATGATAAGCTGCTTCGGTATAAAACATTAAGCCATGATAGTTATTTTGATATGATTGACGATAACGATCGAAAGCGTTTTTGTAACGAATGTCATTGGTATCTACAAATTCTTGGCCGTTGGATTTAGTATAGCTTTGACTTTCTGGGCAGGGCGAATTAACCGCTGATCGCCAGCAGGGATTGTAGATGGTGGTATCGGTAGCTTGAAAATCTTGAAATAAATACATGTGATTTGGCTGGGAAACAAAATCGATAAAATCACGATCCCAAGCTTTGACATTTTGCGCACCAAAATTTAGGGCACTCTCAAAAAAGAAGCTCCAGTGATCTTTTTTAGCTTCTATGTTAACCCCTATAATACCAAGCGTACTAGTAGCATCACCGGTAAATTCGACTTGCTGAAAATTTTCTTGATTAATAATAATGTATGGTCGGACATCGGTTTGAATTTTATGATGGGTGTTGTGATATTCGATTTCGAAAGCACCGACCGTGTTATTAAAAAAGCTGCCACGCTCTGGCAAATTACGTTGGTTGGGATCTTGCGCATAAGTAAATTGGGCAGTGTCATAAAAATTTGAGCTAGCGTTAGTGCGCAAACCGGCGTAAATTTTATATTTTAGTTTGTCAGGCCAGATATCACCAGTGAACATGATGCCCGGTCTAAACTGATCCACGAAACGTTCTTCATAATAGCCGGGAATGAGTTTACCAACTTTGTAACCGTTGCCTAAAGTTAAGCCCGAGCCGATGGCGTATGGGAAAAAACCGATTTGTAAGTCAGTATGGTAAGTGGGGTTAATGTTATATTTAAACCAGAGCTCGCGTAACCATAAATTTTGTAAAGCTGGCTGAAAAGCATAGGTAGCTTCAGTGCGTCCAATCCCAATTTTAATGGGACGTGGGATCGTGCTATTAAAAATCCCGCTGTTACCAAAGATCCCTTTAGCACGGATATCGAAAAATAGTTCGTGATAACTAGGTCCAGCAGTTTTAGCAATATCGATGCCAAAATCAAGCGCACCTTGCGTGAACATATAGTCGTCATAACTATGACTATTAAATAGCTCTAGAGCGTGGCCGGTAAAATAATCCAGTTGCAAATTAGTAAATAGATCGACCGAAAAATCTGCACTAAAGGGATGTTGGGTGAAAGTAATCGTGTTGGGGGGTCTATTTTCAGCTAGCTCAGATTTAGCCTCGATACTTTTATTGGCACACTCCCGATATTTAGTTGCGGTTTGCGTTAGATTTGCACGCAAGGCGTGGATTTCGACTTCCTGTTGTTGGCGTAATTTACTTAATTTATGATTTAATTGTTCAACTTGTATTTGCCGAGCTTGATCGATTTTTTTTTGGAGCTGCTCAATTTGCTCTTCTAAGTTATTTTCTGGTATAAATTGGGCTTGTAAATTAAAACTTACTAAAACTAAAAGTAGTTTTTTAGAGCTGTGCAAATTTAGCATGCTACTTCTAGTCTCCCAATTTAAGTATAATTAATTTTTAATAGCTCGAATGATTCTCAATCCGCTCGTCCCGAGCGACACGAAGTGGAGTCGAGGGATATGCGGATAAATATCCTGTGCCCGCAACATCCCTCGATTACACTCGGGACGAGCGGTAGTAAGCACATTTACATCAATTTGAACATTCACAATTCGATCCTATTATTTTTAATATTTTTATGAGACATCTTCGGAGTAAAAAATCGATAAATTATCTAATGGCGCCGCTGTGGAAAACACTTTTAGCTCCGCACGATCACCCTCCACTAAAATATTGTTAATATTATTAGCGGCGCTAGCATAAGAGACCATAAAATTCATAAAACCGGTATCAGTGCAAATGGTATTACGTAAAACTGGTCCTTGCGCGAAAGCTTGGTTACGTGTAATTAAATTTTTACTATTACTACTAAAATCTTTTAGGCCATATTGCGCGGTAGTACCAAAGTTGTTCATTAAACGATTATTATTCACAAAACAAAAAGTGGGACTAGTACCGCTACTTTGACCAAGTTTAATCCCGTATGCTTCGCCTGAGCCACCCTGGTTAGCACTGGCATCCGAATCTTCAATCGTAGAACGTGTTTCGGCATTTTCTAGAGCAAAGCCGGCCGCGATGGAGCTACTAGAAGTGCCAGCGCGGTTACCATGTGCGTTACATTTGTAAAATGAGTTACCGGTGCCAGCTGTAGAGTAAAAACCATAAGCACTAGCGGCGGAAGCTACTGAGGCATTTTGATTCCGGGCTTCACAATTTTCAAAATAATGGTTGGTGGCACTGGATAAATAGAAGCCATAGGCTGTACCACTGATATTTACGGTTTTGTTGGAAGCAGCCAAGCAGTTGTAACACATATTGTTGTAACCACTTTCGAACGAGAAACCATAAGAATTCAGTGCAGCTACGCTATTATCAGTAGCGCTACAATTTCTAAAAGTGCAAGTATGCGTGCCAATAACGCGAAAACCGTAGGCCGAACCCGTAATCAAACTAGTGCCATTGTGGCAGGCGGTACAGTTTTCAAAGTTACAATCATTACAGAAAGTAGTACCAGAACTATTTACTAGCTTGACCCCCATGCCGTTATTTAACGTATTGACACAAGAATTGAAAGTGCAGTTTTTGGCTGATAAAAAAGTTATGTCAACTAGAAACATGCCGACGGCATCGTTAGAGCTATTGCCGTTGCAGTTAGCGATATTAACATTGTCTAAAAAAATATTGTTAGCAGTAGTTGCTACGATCCCGCCCAAATCACAATCGTTAATTGTCAAATCACTAATATAAATTAATGAACAGCCGCTGCTAATATTAATGCCCACACCGGTCATTTGGTTAATGCGACCATTCAGAATATGAATATTTTTATAGCCGCTGGCGATATTAATACAGGTTAAATTAGCTTGAGAATCATCAGAGCTGATAGTGTATGAAGCTAGATCTAGCACTACGTCGTTGGCGGCGATATTGATCACCGTGCTGCTGCCGCCGGGCGGATTATAATTAAGCGGACCAGTTAAATAATATTGACCAGGCGCACTAATGTTTTTAGTG
>DATEBN010000067.1:0-3854 GCA_035287785.1 Candidatus Babeliales bacterium | reverse complement strand
GAACTAGAATATTTTTGTCAGGGTGCCCAAGCACTTTCAGATTTAGAGTTTTGGCTAGAACAGCGCAAGCAGTTTTATCAAAGCTTACAGATTGACATGACTAAAATTAGATTTCGCGAACATGCTGCCGATGAGTTAGCGCATTATTCGTCACGCTGCTTAGATGTAGAATATGAATTTCCGTTTGGCTGGAAAGAGCTTGAAGGGATTGCTTATCGCGGCGATTATGATCTGTCACGACACACCCAATTCTCCGGTAAAGATCTAGCGGTTTTTGATGAAGCGACTAAACAAAGTTTTATGCCGCATGTAGTCGAATGCTCGGTGGGCGTTGATCGCTTATTCTTTACTTTACTATTCGATGCTTATCATGAAGATATTTTAGATGGCGAAACTAGAGTGGTCTTAAAATTAGCACCCGAGATTGCACCAGTTAAAGCAGCGATCTTGCCGCTGCAAAAACAGTTAAACGCGCCAGCTGAGTTACTATATAAACAGTTAAGTTTAAGCACTGATTACAATCTTGATTTAGATAGTTCTGGCTCAATTGGCAAACGTTACCGACGGCAAGACGAGATTGGCACCCCACTCTGTATTACTTACGATTTCGAATCAGAAACTGATCAGTCGGTCACCGTACGTGAACGTGATACAATGATGCAGACTAGAGTTAAAATTGCCGAGCTTAAAAAGCACTTAGATCAAGTTTTGCGTAAAAATTAAACCCTCAAATAATAAACCAGTGACATTTTATTTTACGTTAGTTATATATAAAAATAGCTGTAACTTAAAATTTCCAAGTTTAGTGAGTAATTTTTAGCTGGGATTTTAAATTCTGATGATTAAAGCTGAATCATATTATAGTATTTGGGGCCGTTTAGCGCTATTAGCACTGCCGATCATGATAGTTATTGGCACACTGTTACTCGCCCTACCCATCGCTCGCACCGGCCCGATAGACCTAATCGATCTTTTTTTTACTGCCACTTCAGCTAGTTGTGTTTGTGGTTTGTTAACTATCGACTTACATCAATTTACACTTTTTGGTCAACAAGTAATTTTCTGGCTAATGCAACTTGGCGGCCTAGGTATTATCACACTATCACTCATGTTTATTTTTATTATGGCCGAAGTAAAGATGAGCACTCAATCCATTGCCGAAGATATTTTAGAAATCCATAGAATCAAAGATATTAAAAAAATATTACTGTTTATCTTGGGGTTAACTGTTGCCACGGAATGCTTTGGTGCGCTAATTACTTTTATTAATATTTATCAATATTACCCGGTACATAAAGCGATTTTCTACGCGTTTTTTCATGCAGCAGCTTCATTTTGCAACGCCGGAATTTCGATTTTTCCAGACGGTGATGCTAGCTTTAATCAAAATCTAACTATGTTAAGCGTAACCGGCTTCCTGATTTTTGTGGGCGGACTCGGTTTTATTACTTGGCATGAAAAGTTTAATGCTTTGCGCGGCTATTTCACAGGCCAAAAAATTCGCATCTCACTTAATAGCCGCATTGCCTTATCTGCTTCGATCTGTTTAATTTTAGGTGGCGCACTTTTATTTTGGTGTTTAGAACACAATAACACTTTAAAACATGACGACTTTTTAACTTCGCTTACTAACAGTTTATTTAATGCTATTTCTGTCCGCAGTGCCGGTTTTTTAACCGTCAATATTCATGCCCTTAGATTATCGACGATTTTATTAATTTTAATTCTCTGCTTTATTGGTTCCGCACCTGGTTCAACTGGTAGTGGTATTAAAACTTCGACGCTAGTAATTTTTTTAGCAACTACTAGAGCGGTGATTTCGGGGCGTAATAGTATCGAAATTGGGGGACGTACTATTCCGCAGTCCCAAGTGTATAAAGCCATGACCATCATTGTACTAAGTTTATCCTGGATTGCGTTTACTGCTTTTTGTTTATTAATCACTGAAGTAAACGCAGACTTTTTAAGTGTGATTTTTGAAGCAACTTCAGCTTTTGCCGTTTTGGGTTTATCGCTGGGCTTAACTGCTAAATTAAGCTTGATTGGCAAGATTTTTATTTTACTAAGCATGTTATTTGGTAGAATTGGTTCGTTAACTTTAATCTTAGTATTATTAAAAAAACGTGAAACTAAAGATTTCTCGCTACCAGAAGAACGGGTCATGTTAAGCTAATCGGGAGATACCATGAAATTTTGTGTAATTGGCATCGGGCATTACGGCTATGAAGTCGCGACCACTTTAACCGAACGCGGCTTTGATGTACTAGCAATCGACCGTGATGAAAATCGCATCGAAAAGATCCGTGACCGTGTCGCCCAATCGATCTGTATTAATATTTTGGATAGCAATTCACTTAAAGCAATTAATATCGAAAATATTGATTGTGTAATTATCGGTTTTGGTAAAAATTTTGCTGATACAGCGATAATTACTAGAATTTTGAAAAAAGAGCTGGAACATCCATTAGTAATTGCTAGAACCAATAGTGACATTAAGTCTGAAATTTTAAACTTAATTGGTGCCGATAGAATCGTGCGCCCGGAATATTATTCAGCGTTGAACTTAGCTGACAATCTCAGTTCGCCCTTTCCCAGTACTACCAGATTTAATCATGATTACTCAGTCGTAGAATTTGCTGCACCTAGCCAATTTATCGCGCAGAGCTTAGCAGAGTTAGATTTATTGGGTAATTATCAAGTTCACTGCGTAGCTGTTAAACGTCATACTGAAACACTGACTGCTACGCCAGATTTGGTAATTCATGAACATGATACGTTATTTTTAGCTGGCGAAAATAGTAATTTAAAAAAGCTCGCTAATTTATAATAGCCTGAGATAATCTTTTGTTGATTTTAATTTGTAGATCATCAATCTCGCTAAAAATTATCCCATTCCAATACTAAGTTTTCAGAAGCTACATATTTCTCTAGCTTATCTTCTTGCGCTGCTACCAAATTTAATAGCTTCTACAGCTAGCGCCACCACAATCAAACAGGCCGCAGGAATTACTACCCCAGCTGCAACACGTCCTAGCACTTGAGTAGCATGATTATAGGTAACTGCGTCATCATACGCCCGATGTAAATCAGCGATGAGTGGATCGCGAAGATGCGTAGTGATGATTTGATTGCTTCGATCAACGACACCATTTACCTCACTATTTTTTTCAACAGTCTTGCATTCACGTTCGATAGCCAAAAACTCTGTACTATTATTTGCTATGCAATTATCTAGCTCAGATCTTGGATTTAATACATAGTTTGGTGCAATCACTCGCTTACATTGCCATAAATTTATAAGATTCTTAGCAATTCTTGAAGAACTTTCAGAATTAGCGTTGGAAACACCAGAAACCACTAAACTGGTAATTAAAATTAATTGCTTGAATTTACACATAAAAATATCCCCACCGAAGTTAACAAAAAGCCCCCATATAACATTTATTGGGGGCTATAATTTTATAGAAATTTTAAGAATTATTAGATCGAAGTGACTCTAATAATTGTATGATTCTGACGGTGCCCACTCTTAACACGAGATTTTTTACGGCGTTTAAACCTAAAAACAATAACTTTGGGGCCCTTCATTTGCTTCACGATCTCAGCTCTAACTGGCACCCCTAAAAATGGTTGGCCAATTTCAATCTGATCTTCACCCAATTTACGTAGCATAACTTCTGTAAACTCTAGGGGTGTGCCTGGCAAACCTTCGATCTTCTCGATTTGAATCGTTTTGCCTTCTTCAGCTTGGTATTGCTTGCCGCCTGTGGCAAAAATCGCATACCTGTTAGCTACCTGTGGTTTATTAATATCCATCCTCAAATCCTATCCCGTGCCTGGGGTGCCTATTGTAG
>DATEBN010000066.1:0-7068 GCA_035287785.1 Candidatus Babeliales bacterium | reverse complement strand
TCGGAGCTACGTAAGGGCGCCAATCGCTATTTTTAAGTCCAATTTCGATACTTAGGGCCGGTGCTTGGATGCCCGCCAATGGCTTAAGCGGTAAACCAACTAATGGCGCAACTTCAAATTGCTGTTTTTTATTTTGATCTAAGTAATTAGTAATTTTATGGCCCCAATTAATCGTCTGATCACAACTAGCTAAATAAGCGTTACTATAATTTATAAAATTTAAATTAGTAAAATTTAGATTAGAACAGAAGCGCTGTTTAGTGTAATAAAAAATATTAATTGTGGGCTTAGTGTTACAAGTTTGATAGAGATGTAAACTTAAAAATAGTTTCGTATTAGCTTGGTTACTATTACTAGCGATCTGCATTCTACTAAGTTCAGCACCCGGCTCACGGGTCAAATTTACCTGAATTTGATGGTGCGTAGCGGTTAACTTAGTCTGGATAGCCTGGCAAATTTCGAATGCTAGATGTTCTTCGGTATAATCACAGATAGTGCGCTTGGTCGGCGCAGCCGGATTTAAGCTAATTTTAAAAATTTTAGCTGAGCTATCTGAGCTGCCGCTAAAAAAATTAAAACTATTACAGTAAGCTGTGCGCAAGAAAATTAAACTCAAGAAAATATATTTTTGGGTACTATATTTTTTAGTATACATAAATCTTAATTTAGCATGATTTTTAAAAACTTATAGTATCAGAACTTAAAGTTTGTTGATGATGGTTCGATACGCTCCTAGCGGAGCACTCACCACGAACGTCCAAGGGCTGGTTTTTACCTACAAGCTAGGATGGGTTCACCTACAAGCTAGATCTGTCGTGAGAAACTGTTGTAAGAAAGTACGTCTAGTAGCATCAGTTTTATTATTTACGCCGATCGCGATCGCTTTAGTTTGGCCTAAGAATATACAGAGTTTTTTAGCCCTGGTAATTGCGGTATAAATTAAATTACGCTGCAGTAGTGTATAGTGCTGGGTAAATAACGGTACGACTACCGCGTCATATTCTGAACCCTGGCTCTTGTGAATCGAAATTGCATAAGCCAGAGCTAACTCATCGAGCTCATTTTGTTGATATTCAATAACTCTATGATCAAACTGCACAAATAGTGTTTTATCGATCGCTTTAATCTCAGTAACTGTGCCAATGTCGCCATTAAAAATCGCTTTATCGTAATTATTACGTAGCTGAATGACGCGATCTTTAATTTTATAATTGGTGCCGCCGTAAGTTAATTGTAAGTTACTGTTAAGATTTTGCGAATTTAGAATCAGTTGTAAATCTTGATTAATTTTTTGCGTGCCAGCAGAGCCTTTGTGCATCGGTGATAATACAATCGATTGATCTGGACTAATTTGGTATTGTGGTAAAATTTTCTGATAAATATTTTTTAAGTGTGCAGCTAAATTTTCGGGATCTTGCTCTTTAATAAAAATAAAATCTGACCTAATATAATTAGCTGAGCTATTAGTTAGTTCACTAGTAATATTAGTTACTGGAAATTCACCCTGATTAATTCTGTGTGCATTAGTAATAATTAAACTATCCTGAGCTTGTCTAAAAATCTCTTTTAAGCGCGAGACTGCTGCAATTTGGCTTTGAATTAGATCGTTTAAAAAATTGCCCGCGCCGACTGATGGTAGTTGATCAATGTCGCCAATAAAGATTACATGGGCGCGTGTGGGCAGCGCTTTTAAGACAGAGTAGGCTAGAAATAGATCTAGCATCGAAGCTTCGTCGATAATTAAAAAATCTAACTGTAAACAGTTTTGCTCGTTACGATTAAACTGCATGCTATTAAAATCGAACTCTAACAACCTATGTAAAGTACTGGCTGGTCGACGTGTGCTCTCAGTAATGCGTTTGGCAGCACGGCCAGTGGGCGCTGCTAGCTTATAAATTAAACTATACTGGTCCAATAAATTTAATAACTCTTTAATAATGGTAGTTTTACCAGTGCCAGGACCGCCAGTTACAACCGAGATCTTATTTTGTAAACAAGCGATCACAGCGGAAATCTGTTCTGAGTTTAAATTAATCGAATTTAAGTTATTTAATTTTTTATAGATCTGATCGAAATCTAAATTTAGCGTCGACGGCGCTTTTTTTAGTGCTAATAATCTATCAGCGAGTGACTTTTCGCTATAATAATATTGCGATAGTGCGACAAAATGTTGGGTTGGGAGTTGGGCCTGGTCTTGGTCTTGAGCAAGTGATTTAACTGGTGCTGTGGGTTGGTTTAATTTTGGTACTTGGCAAGAGATTAACTTAATTTTTTGGGATTCATACAGTTGGTGCAAACTAAGCTTAATTAAATATTCAGTTTCGGGGTTTTGGGGTAGCTCTAAAAGCTCTACCGTTAGTTTACGCAGCTCTAATAATTCAGCATAGACATGTCCCTGGTTATTAAAACTACTGATCGCATATAATAGACCAGCGGCAATGCGCTTAGCACTATCTTTAGGTACACCCATTTTCATGGCAATTTGGTCGGCGATTTTAAAACCGATGCCCCAAATTTCATCTGCTAGGCGATAGGGATTTTCAGTTAGTACGGCAATCGCTTGTTGACCATATTTTTTATAAATTTTAATAGCATAATTAATCGAAATATCACGCTCTTGTAAAAATACCATGATATTTGAAACTTCTTTTTGCTCTTGCCAAGAAGCTATAATTTGTTGATAACGGGCTTGGCCGATCCCCTGGACTTTTAATAATTGTGCCGGTTCATGCTCAATAATCTCTAAAGTTTGTAAGCCTAAGTGATCAACAATTTTACTGGCATAGCTTTCACCGATGCCCTTGATCAATCCTGACCCTAAATATTTTTTTAGCCCTAAAATCGAAGTTGGTAAAATGGCTGTGCAATTAGTGACATTAAATTGGCGACCGAATTTACTGTGATTTACCCATTCGCCTTGCAGCGTCACATCTTGACCTGGTTGTAAATTAGCTAGATAACCCCGAGCTAGAATTAATTGTGTGCTATTCGACTGGCTAAGCTTGCTAAATTTAGCAGTGACTTGTTGTGGTCTTAATTTAAAAACTGTAAAACCAGTATCGGGGCTTTGAAATAAAAAATTCTCAATTGTGCCACTAATTTTTTCAAGATTGCCCATGGTTGCCTGTAGTTATTTTACACCCTGTTAATCATGGTAATTTTCACCAAGGGTACGATTATTGTTAGTGCCATAGACTTGATTAAATTGTTCAAAAGCTTTTGGACAGCTGTAAATTAAATCTTTCATAAAGATGGTCAAGTGTGTCAAAAATTTATCGAAATCGGCAAAACTTAAGATCCCCTTATGAAAATTGGCGGCTTCGTTTTCTAATGAAGTTTCTCCCCAAGTTAATAAAAAGCTATTACCTAGGCTCCGTTTTTCGCAACATTCGGTAATTAAACGTAAAACCAAAGTTTTAATGGGAGCAGTGCGCTCAGAGTTTTTTTGGGTTTTTAATAAAAACTGTTCCCGCGCTTTATGCAACATTTTTTTCAGCAGTTTCCGATCTTCAGCTGTTAACTCTGGGCCGTTTTCGAGTTTACCTAATTCATGAATGCCAACTTTTTGCTCTTTCCAAATAAATAAACCTTCGTGGGTTTTAGATTCTTTATGGTAAGTGCCAAGCTGTAGCGTGCGAATTAAGGCAATCAGCTCTAACATGTTTTTAACCTGAGTAGCCCCAATAAAAAAACCGTCTAATTTGGCTAATAAATTGTGCGTTAATTGGACGCGATTTTTAACATCCAGATCGATTTTTTTGTGGGCCAAATAGTTAGTAGAGTGTAGCTCAGGTATAGCATGATTAGTTTCAGTATTGATCACATTAAAGCTAAATATAGTTAGGCCAAAATAAAGTTTAGTTGAAAATTTATAGCTTACCACGAGCGCTCCTTCAAATTACTAATAATTAATTTCAAAGGCGACAGCCAAACTCCAGCCTTTGCCAATGCCATATGAACTTAATGTTTTTTCACCTGAAATGTCTAGTGTCCAATCATAAGTTTTTTTGATAGCACGATAACTGATTTTACTAAAAACTGTATTTTGATAAGCGCAGAACGGTTTATTGAAACCCCGGTTTAATTGGGCGATTGTAGCTTTTTGGGCGGTTTTAAATTTACCTAAATGCTCACGTTGTTTAAACCAGAAATCATAACCCATAGTGAAGATACAGCTATTAATTTTAAATTCTGGTGCGATCTGAAATTCGCCAGTTAATCCGGGATGCACTTTGACCGACTCGCGTTCTAAATAAATAGTGTTAATCGCTTGCTCATCTAAAAATTCTAAGCTAACACCAGCTTGTTGCTCAGCAATGACCGGATCGGGCGAGGTTGGTTCTAGAGCTTCATCAGTAAAGAGGGCCGGATCTTTTTTTTGAATATAAAAACGTGGTTCATAAGCTGGGACTAAGTATTCGAACCAAGCACTGATGGGCACTCTAATCGAATCGCTATGAATATATTGGGGCTCGATTAAAGCACCTACGCCAAAATGGCCGCCATTACCTAAGGGTGTTTGTAGTAGATCTTCAGAAAGACGATCGATCGAATTTATTAATACTGGTACTACGATTTGCATAGCATTGGTGGTATTGGGCGGTGATGCCATAGCATCATCTAATAGTTGCTTAATATTAAAAGTGGGGCGATGTGATTTGTCCACAAAGTTAGAACCAAAAATGCCATTTTTAAGTGCAAATGCGGTCGGCACAGTCAGCATCGGCCCGACATTAATATAGAGCCGGTCGGTCGCACTAGTATCACAAATGGGGATTCTAAATTTCAATTGCAGATCAGTAATGCCAATCTTGTCACTGAGTGCATGCTCAATCAGTGCCGGATTACGGGCGGCATTACAGCTGTTTCCAATGGCAAATTGGTCGGTAATGGCAGCTTGTTCTTCCGGAGTGAAAAAATAGTTGCGTTCATCATAGATCAGGCCAAATAAGGCTTCTAAACTATATTTCTGCCAGTTCTTGAAAGTTTGAAACATAAAGCCTAGACGACGTTCCTGGACTTTAGCGGGGGAGAATAAAAATAGTGATGGTAGTTTATCTTGAAATTCTTGAATATCGATATCTTCAAAAAACTCTTCGTTTAGCTGAATATAGGAAGTGCCCAATGTATAGCCCTGGGGGCTCATGTGCAAATAACCATTATCATTAAAAAATAAATGTGTTCTGAAGTTCCAATTTAGATTAGCGCATTTATCGGGCATCAGCCAAAAAATCGGCAAAGTCTCAATTGGGCGTTTATTTAAGCTATTCGTGCGGCGGAAGAAATTTTTAGCTAAGACATCATTAAGGTGTAAAGTATCAATCAAAAAATTCAAAGCGGTGACATTAGTACTACGTGTAATGAGATTGGGCATATGTATGATCTCATCAAATTCATCGTCATTCGTAGCATCAAAGTCATAATCAGCTGCTTGTATGACCAATGTGCCTATGTTTAGCCATAGCCCTAAAATCAAAATAAATTTTTTGGTTACTTTTAACAAATTCATGCCGCCATATTTAAATTAACTATGCGAATTAATCTTACTAGAGTTACTGCAAAAAATATTTAATAAATCTTACTATACCTTTAATTTAAAGTTCTATCAAAAGGGGCTCGCTTTTTATTTTCGGCGGATTAATATTAGGTACTAAGATTATTTTTACGATTTAAGTTAGGCAAGTTAGAGGATTAAAGGATCATATGTCGATTTTTCGCGCGCATAATAAAGTTAATTTGATCATCGAAGGCAATATAGGTGCTGGTAAGTCGACATTTTTACGCTTATTAGGTGCGGCTTTAGATATTCAGCCCGTCTTTGAACGGCATGATAAGTGGCAAGATGTGGGCGGTGGCAATCTTTTAGATAATTTTTATCGCGATACCAAGCGTTGGGGCTATACTTTTCAGACCTATGCCTTTGTCTCTAGAGTTGTAGAACAAGAAAAATTTTTAAGTCAGCCTGGTAATC
Source organism: Candidatus Babeliales bacterium (assembly GCA_035287785.1). Taxonomy (GTDB): domain Bacteria; phylum Babelota; class Babeliae; order Babelales; family JABDEC01; genus CANKVQ01. The sequence continues at coordinate 1,097 of DATEBN010000066.1, read as the reverse complement.
AGCCACTAGTGCTAGAACGGTCCGTTTTTTCTGACCGGTACTGTTTTGCCAAAAATGCTTTTGAGATGGGTCTAATGTCAGAACTAGAGTGGGATTTATATAAAAACTGGTTTGGTTGGCTAGTCGAAAGTTATACGGTCCAACCTACTGGATTTATTTATTTACGCGTCGAGCCAGAGATCTGTTTTAAGCGAATGCAACAGCGCGGCCGCTCTGAAGAAAATATGGTCCCCTTGAACTATATTAATTTACTGCACAATAAGCATGAAGACTGGTTATTACAAAAACATGAGATTGCAGATTATTTAAAAAATTTACCAGTGTTAGTATTGGATTGTAATCGGGAATTTGAGCGTGATTTAGAGGTACAAGCCCATTTGTTTGCGCAAGTGCGTGACTTCTTCAAGTTACAAGATCGAGCTGTAGGGCTGCCAAAAACTGAGGCGCCACAGATTTCATTGTAATTTAGGTTTAAAAATAATTAAATTGGTTTAGTTAAGTAACTAAAACGAATTAACCGTAAAAGTTTAGCGGGAAGGGTAAAGCCATGGACGGCATAGACGGAAAATTTATTGCACAAGCGGCAGCTTATATTGGCGCAGCAATTGCGATTGCGATTGGTACAATGGGACCAGCTTTAGGGCAGGGTGCGATTGGTAAACAAGCTTGTGAATCATTAGGTAAGTATCCAGAGAGTGCAGGCAAGATCCAAAGAGCGATGATTTTAGCATTAGGGATTGTAGAAGCTTCAGCGGTATATGCTTTAATTATTGCTTTTATGTTAGTACGTAAATAGTTTTAATTAGTAGAGTAGGGCTCTATTTTTGGGTGTAACTTGGTTCGATTAATTAAGACTGTGATTGTTTGCGGGTATAGCTTGGATGTGATTAGATCGAGACTAATGTGTTATTTAATCTAACTATATTTGTACAAATATTTAATTTCTTAATCGCTTATTATCTATTGTCACGTTTTTTATTTAAGCCGGTTTTAGATCAAATCGAACGTCGAGAACTCTACTTAGCTAATTTACAAACTAAGCATGATCAGCGGATACAAACTTTAGAGCAGCTAAAACAGCAGCAGCAAGCTGTGGT
>DATEBN010000065.1:0-5153 GCA_035287785.1 Candidatus Babeliales bacterium | reverse complement strand
TTAAATAATGCATCGAACACAATGCGATGACCGTGTCTTTCGAAGTGTGTTTCAATTCTATAGGTATCTTTATCATGTTTGAAGGTGACGCAACGAATGGGTACTCCTACTTCCCTGACCTTAGCTGTATGTTCCGCATCAGCTGCTGCATAAGTTGCTCTAGCTAATTCAAGAGCCATTCTAGCTTCGGCTTCCGCCCTAGGGTGACCAGTTGCGACAGCTTCACTTAGTCTACGCTCGGCATGTTCAACTTTTTCTTGGGCTACCCAACGATACCACCGGGTCATAAAGGCTTCTTGGCGCCGATCTGCAGGCTCAGGATTTAATGCATTGATGTTTTCGCAGCTGAATGCTAGCAATGGAATTACTAGATATAATTTAATAAATTTCATGCTCTTCTTGATATCTTATTACTTTAACTGTTTTAACAATCAAACCAGTATATCAAATCTGATCTGAACATCAAAAATAGCTCTAATAACTCCCTTATTGTTTAACTGAGGGTGTTTTAAATAACTAATTCGCGCTACAATTCAAGGTTGAAGCTTATTATTAGGGTACTTTATGCGAGCGAGCAAAGTTATGGGTGATAATAAACAATATGAAGATCTCTTTTATTTAGGGATTAAAGCGATCATTAGAAATACAGATAATAAAATTCTGGTGCTTAAGTGCCAAAAATCAGATAGAAGTTATTGGGATTTGCCAGGTGGTCGCATAATTACTAATGAGATGCCAGAGGTGGCATTAAGACGCGAAGTAGCAGAAGAAACTGGCTTAGTGATATCAGGTAGCCCATTAACCCATCTTGGCATCTTTTTCTCAAACATTCGAATTGCTATTGATAATAAAAAATCTGCGGGTTTACTTTATTCAGTATATAATGTTTGTGCTGTGTCAAAATCTACTATTACGTTGAGCGCTGAGCATACAGAATTTGCTTGGGTTACACCTCAGCATGCCCGATCCATTTTAGATGCCTGTTTAGAACCTTGTTTTGCGTCATTTTAAAGCTTGGATCGACCTACTGGATAATTCGATTTAATCGCTATTTGTATCAAAAGTTCTTCAAACTCTTCTTTTTGCCCCCCCCCTCTGCTAGGCTATAGTTACTACTAGAATTAATAAAAGTCTCATGGTGGGGCCTAATTTTAGTGGGGGTTTAATAATTTTAAAGGGAGGTTTTGTATGAAGAAACTAATGTTATTGTCAGTGATTTTATTGGGCAGCCAGGTTTGTTGGGGTATGAGTGAGGAAGAAAAAGCCTTGAAATTTATGGATTGTACTCAATCCAGTATACTGCAGGCTTTAGCAGAAGGAGTGGATGTAAATTATAGTTTTGCTGACGATGTTACAGCGTTATTTATCTGCGCTGCGGAAGGAAAAGCATTGGCGGTTGAAACATTGTTGGCTGCAGGAGCGGATGTAAACAGACTCTATGACGGCCGCACTGTATTATCTTATGTTAAAGATTTCTATGCTGGATATAAAGAGTATGGTAGAGATAATAAGGCAGAGGATCTTAATGAAGTAAAAATCTTATTAGAAGCAGCGGGCGCGCACTAATCTTAGTGTCTAAAAATATAAATTAAAATAAATTACGGTGCTTGTTGGGCGTGTGAGTTGTTCACAAATCTAGCAGGCACTTTTTAATTAATTACTTTATAGCGTGTGGCGGAGCCTTCACCTAAGCGCTGCAAACGTTTTAAAGCGACCAGTTTTTTGATAATCGACTCTACGGTACGAGCTGGAAATTCCATAGCTTTAATTGCTTCTCGGCGGGTAAATTCCTTAGGGCTATTCTGCAAGGCCCATTGCCATAATGCTAATTGTTTAACAGAGAGTAGGTATTCAATCTCATTGCCCTCTAAGATTCTGAGCGCTTCGGTTGCTTGCAGCTTAATCACATTTAAAAAAAATATTAACCATGGTGCCAGATCTTCTTGTGCTGTTTTCCAGCTGCTTTGCGTTTTATTCAGCGCTAAATAATAATCAACTTTATGATTTTCAATAATTTTTTCATGCGATACAACCGTAGTGAAATTATATGCTTGCTGCAGGAGCATTAGGTTAGTTAATAATCGACTGCTACGACCATTACCATCTTGGAAGGGATGGATAGCTAAAAATTCAAAAATAAAATTAGCAATTAAGATTAGTGGATGTTTAATTTTATGCGCTATCGCCCAGTTATACCAGTCAATTAGTTCATGCATCTCTTTTTTAACTAAATGTGGTGCTGTTGGATCAAAAATAACACCCACTAGATTGCCACTCTGATCTTTAGCCTCGACCCGATTCAAACCAACTTTATAATGGCCCTTATGGTTAGTATCTTTTTCGCTATAAGCTAGCATGCCCTGATGAATTTGTAGGATATGCGATTCGGTAATTTTAAATTCTTGATAATGTTCGAAAATAAAGGTCATCATTTCTAGGTAGCCGACGACTTCTTGGTCATCACGGGTTTTTAATTTTTTAATGCGTAAATTGCTGTATAGTTCTTCGACTTCTGCATCAGTTAGACGATTGCCCTCAATGCGGTTAGAGGCACCCGTGGAAGTGATAATTACAGATTGAGTTAGGCGTTGAATGACCTGCGGCGAAAGCTTTTTAGTTAAGTGCCAATTGTTTTTAACGGCATCTATTTCAGCAATTAAGCTATAAATGCGCTCTATATCAGTTGATTTTAGCTGGTTCAAGCGCGTATTAATTCTAAAATTTTGCCAGGTCATTTAGGATCTCCTATGGGATATAATAAGAATTATGTGAGATCGTGTAAGCTAAGTCAATAATTTAGTGGTTTGCTTATCAAAAATAACGTAAATATCGCCTGATTTAAGCGCTTTAAATTCCTATACAGCCGTGTCTAGGATTCTGACGAATTTTAAGTTGCTAAGTATAAAATGGGGCCTGGTTTAAGGGCCCCAAATAATTACTAAGATTTTTAAGAGTTCTAATTTACTGTTGTGCTTTCAGCGCTTGAATATAACAATCTAATATACCAAGTTGATTTTGCCAGAAAGCTAAATTAGTTTGTGCTTCAGCGTTAATATCACTATTTAGCTTTTCTAATGCTGTAATAGCAGCTGCACGATCACCAATTTTTTCGATTGTGAGCTTGATAATATTTATGTCGTGTTGCTTCATAACATGATTTGTTAGTTTGATTTGCAACTTATTAATAAATAATAAGTTGCACGATGCTACGATTACCATAGTGGCTAATATACTCATCCAGCTGGGTTTGCCAACTAAAATAGTTCTTCTGAGCACAATTGAACATAAAATTGCTAATAATATAGTTAATAAGATAAATAAATATGGAATGACGGTAGCGCTGGTTGGAAAAGCACCAATTTTTAGACGCATAAGATTACGCGCAATAGTAAACTGCTGTTCTGCTGGTGATAATTTAAAAAACCAATCTGGATTAATTATTAAAAAACTATTCTTAGTCGATGGATTAGTGCCTAGGGCGATAAATTTATTATTAGGATTGATTTCAATGCCAGCTTTTTTAGGACTAATTACTTCATAGGGGGCTTGAAAATCGATTAACTTTGCAGCTTGTTCAACTAATGTGACCAATTCAGGTGCAGCTTGGCAGCAGTAGGCATCTTCGGCATATGGCACAGGTTGGCTGAATGCTGGTTGGCATAAAGCTAATAAACTTAGGCTTAATAATAGCTTGGTAGTAGTTTTGAAAATCATGTTTCTATGCTTTCGTAGATTAGATGTTGAATATAGTTACTTTTTGCAGTTGAGCTGTGCATACTCTTTTTGTACTTGTGACTCTAAACAGTAGATTCTGCGTTCATGGCAAGATGGGTGATCTGACAATAAACCAAAATAAGGGTTATGTTGCGGTGAGCTGTAGCTTTGCTCAGCCCGACACATAAATTTTAAGGCACCTTCATGACTATTTAATAGCTCGAGCGATCGGCAATCAGCCTCACGTTCAACATACCTACGGTAAGTTAAGCCAAGTAAACTGGGAATTAAACCAATAGTAAGCATGGCTGTGCCAGCAATAGCTAAAATAATTAATATTTTTATAAGTAATAATTTAGATAATTTAGAGTTTACTTGTGTTTGCATATGGGCTGACAGAGCTGATAGTTTTTGGCGTAACGGCTTAATGAGTAACCAAAAAATTATAAACCCAATGATCTGTAAGATGGCAATCCCGAAATTTAGCCAATCTACATGCTGGTCTCTAATATGAATTAGCTCATGCCCAATCAGAAAGCGTTGCTCAGCGGGCGTGATGTCAGCAAAAAAGCTTTCACTAATGTACATATAGGGCTGACTTGAGATCGGAATTAAATCTAAAAACAGTGGGGTAACGGCGAAAGCATTGCAATAACCAAATTGTTGCATTGCCAGCGTGTTCATTTTGCAAATTTTAATAGGCTTAGAGATACCCATTTCGGCTGCGATCGACTGGACTAAAGCAGTACGCTTAGGGTCCAGCGGTTGGGCGCCATAAGTTTTCTCTAGTGCATTAATGGTATAATTACGTGCTTGTTCAGCCAAACGCTGGTAATTTATAGCCAGCCCGATAGTTAAACTTAGGGCCAAGCTGGTACAAAAAATTATGTTAATCTTTTTCATGCGCACTCGCTTAAACTGTTTTATTTTAGCTAATTAATAATAGTTATAGTTTATATATTTTAACTAAAAACGCTACTTTAGTAACTTTTTGATAGCTTTAGAGTTTATTTTGGATATTTAAAAACTAAAAATCTAGACAATTTTGGGTGGGGCAGGGGGTGTTAAATAGCCACTTGAAGAATTTTTAAGATTTTTATTGCAACAAATGCCTATCTCCAAATATAATAATAATAGTTTTTTTACGACAATTTTTGGATTAGTGCTCTCTGGCGAGAGCGTATAGGTGAGAGTAGGTTGGGGCAGATGGTTAATTGCTTTAGATTAGATAGTTTAATTAAATTTCCCGGTCTCATATTTTTATTGATTGGTTTAGTGCAGAATTTTACACTAAACGGTTTTTCTTATGGCTACCATCATGCTGGCAAACAAGAACAAGTTGTCTTCTATGCCCGTCGTGATAGTAATTCGAACGAATATATTGCGCGTAACGGGATTTTTATTCACCAGCCGGACGCGCAGGCGACGATTGTTTTATT